>JAMHKW010000001.1:0-6700 GCA_028439805.1 Candidatus Nitrosopumilus sp.
AATCTGTATTATTCATTTCTCTTGGACACGGTGGTGCCATAGCTTTGATGGTTTATGCATTCGGACATGTATCTGGTGCTCACATTAACCCTGCAGTAACTATTCCTATGATGATTACAAAAAAAATTGGAATTACAGATGGTGTTGGTTATATTATTTCACAATTAATTGGTGCAGTAACTGCAGCTGCTACTCTTAAAGCGATTTTACCAGAACTTGGAGCCAAAGTAAACTTTGCAACTCAAGGCGGTCCAAGTGATTTAATCAATAACAGTATTGGTTCTGGATTTGCAGTAGAGGCAATCTTGACATTCTTCTTGGTAACTGTAATCTTTATGGTAGCAGTTCACAAAAAAGCAACTCCTGGAATTCAAGGACTTGCAATTGGTGGAATGGTTTTCCTTATTCATTTAGTTGCTGTACCCTTAACTGGTGCATCTGTAAATCCTGCAAGAACATTTGGCCCAGCATTAATCTCTGGATTCTGGGAATTCCATTGGCTATACTGGGCAGCACCAATTTTAGGTGGAATTATTGCTGGTTTGATAATGAACTATGTTTATGTCAACAAGGCAGAAAAAGAAACATAATTTTTCGAATACCAACATTTTTAAAAATTTGAGATTCTTTTTACCACATGGACTCTGTTGATGAAATCTCTCAAATGTTTCAAACTGAATCTGAAAAACTAGAAAATCTCATTAATAATGCAACTAGTAAATCTGAATTATCTATTCATGAAATAGTCGAAACTTACTATCAAGTCATGAATGTCTCCTCAATGATCACCATGTTAAAGCCACAAATTACAGGTAAGAACCAGTCATTACTAGAAAAACTTGAAGAAATTGAACAAATAATATTTGGAAAATTTAATTCTGATATTCATCCTAAGATTATGGATCAGCTTACAAACTCTATTCAAAACACTACAAAGAATTTACAATCTAGTAATGGGGAGAAATCAAAACAAGACATTGAAGATGAATCTAAACTTTATGAAGAATTACGTCAAAAAATGAGTACAAAAGAATTTGTTGAACAATATGGCGCAGGTCTATCTAATGATTGAAGAGATTGCAAAAAATCTAGTAAATCTGAAAAAAGAATTTGTAAAACTCTATGATGGTAAAAGTCAGATTCAAGAAGTAATCCCTATTTTAAAATCTGAATTGTTTCCAATTAAACAAGAAGATTTAGAATTATTACATCAGTTTGCAACAAAGAATCCAATTTACTATAATTCATATGAAAAAACTATTGATACTACTCTTTGTATTGTTTATGAAGGTGATATTAACAAATACTGGTTAAACAGTATTCAGCATACATCAAGTCATGCACCATTTTCTCCTACATGGATAATGTCTGCATATCTTGGAGTGTTACTTGCAAAGGAACTTGAATATCGTGAAGTGATTGATATTGGTTCAGGGGATGGAAGAATTGCATTTTGTGCTAAAGTTTTAGGTTTAGAATCTTACAGTATAGAAATTGATGATATGTTAGTTGATCTACAAAAACTTTTGACTATACTTGATTTTCATCCATATTGTTCTGATGCTGTGCTTTTTGATTATGCTTCATTGAATCTTGCACGACCAATTTTTTTCATTGGAGGCCTTGCACAAATGGGTGGCATTGAATTAGCATCTGGTATTTTTGAAAAAACCCATTCACTTTCTATTCAGACAAATACTGGTTGGGTCTTTGCTGGTACTTATTCTAAAAAATATCAATCAGACCCAAAAAATGAGGCTGGATGGGGCACATTAATTGAGAAAAATGATCTCAAAGCAATTCAAACTGTTTGTTTACCGACAGTTTGGACTTTTCATGAGCCCGAAGAAACTCCTTACATATTTGCACAACACGTTTCGAACTAATAGCAATCCAAATTAAGCGTAAATTTGCAAAACTTTTCGGACTCGTTGCACAGCATGGATAGTGCGATTGCTTGCGGAGCAATAGGTCGTCGGTTCGAATCCGACCGAGCCCGCTTTTTATTAAGATCTTAAATATTATAATTTCTCAAGAAAATAATGGGTAGTGAAGATTTTGACTCTTCAATTTTAGTCAAAAATATTATGACTAAAGCACTAATCTCTGTAAATACTGCAACTACCGTATTTCAAGTAGCAAAGATGATGGAACAAGGTGGAATTGGTGCAGTTCTTGTAAAAGAAAATGAGCATCTTGTTGGAATAATTACTGATAGAGATTTTGCAACAAAGATTGCAGCTAGCAGTCTTTCATTTGATACACCAGTAGAAAAAATAATGTCATCCCCATTAATTACAATTAATTATGATGAATCAATCTCTGCTGCAGCAGAACGAATGACTAGTAAAAAAATTAGAAAACTTGCAGTGACTGATAATGGAAATATAGTTGGATTAATCACATCTACTGATTTAGTTAGCCAACTTGCAAAATAATTAAAATGTTTTAGTTTTTCTAAGAAATACTGTAACTGTTACCATGTATAATACAGTTGAAATAATTTCTGAAATTAGTGATGCCAAGTATGGTTCTATTCCAATTTCAAGAAAATAATACAATGTTGGCCACCTTACTACAAGATAAATAATTTCACCTATCCCAAATGATGAAATTAAAGCTAACAACTCTCTTTTGATTAAACTTGATTTCATGGTTTTGTATCGTTTTTTATTATCCAGATAAAACAAACATGAAAAAATTCCAAAATATACTGTATATCCAAAAATTATAGTCATAGTTGTGTTTAGATAATTCTCATAACCTGCTAACAATTGAGCAATTACTGCTGATAGTGATGCAGAAATAATAAAACAGATGAGAAAATTTCTGTTAATTTGTAATAATTGCTGATTTAGCCTCATAATTTTTCTAGTATTTTTACAATTAATATTCTGTATTGATTACTAGCTAAATTATGAAAAAAAGATGCAAGTGGGCAAAAGATGAACCAAACATTACATATCATGATAAAGAATGGGGTAGACCGCAACACAACGATCAAAAGTTATTTGAATTTTTAATACTAGAAGGGGCACAAGCTGGACTGTCTTGGGCTACTATTCTCAAACGCAGAGATGGTTACAGGAAGGCATTTTCTGATTTTGATGCAAAAATAGTCTCAAAATATACTCAAAAACATGTCACAAAATTACTCAAAGATGAATCTATTATTCGAAATAAACTCAAAATTAATTCTGCAATTAATAATGCAAAACAGTTTCTAAAAATCCAAAAAGAATATGGCTCTTTTGATTCTTATCTGTGGGGGTTTGTCAACCACAAACCAATTAAAAATAAATTCAAAAAACTATCTGATCTGCCAGCATCAACTGAAATCTCTGAAAAACTAAGCCAAGATCTTAAAAAACATGAGTTTAATTTCGTTGGACCTACAATTTGTTATGCATTAATGCAGGCAATTGGTATGGTGGATGACCATACATCTGATTGCTACTTATATCAAAAATAATTTTTAAACTAGAAGATTAATCTGAATTCATGTCTGAAGGAAAATTTGCAACATCTGTTTCATGTATGGATGGAAGAATACAAATTCCATTGGCAAAATGGATTAAAGAAAATTATTCAGTTGATTATGTAGATGCAATCACAGAACCTGGTGTGGATAAGAACATTGCAAAAGACTCTGTTATTGAATCAACTAAAATCAAAGCTAGAATATCTATTCATGCTCACAAATCAGAACTAATTGTTTTTTCTGGGCATCATGATTGTGCAGCAAATCCTGTATCTAGTGAAGAACACATTGAATTCATCAAAAAAGGTGTTGAAGTGATTTCTTCATGGAATTTAGGTGTGAAAGTTGTTGGTGTTTGGGTTGATGATTCTTGGAATGTTAATACAGTCTAAATGTTTGTAGGTTTTTTGAATAATAATGAATGAGAAGTTTTCTCGTTTTTTAAAAACAGCTGGTCCTGGTGTATTATTTGCAAGTACTGCAATTGGTGTTTCTCATCTAGTGCAATCAACACGTGCTGGTGCTGACTTTGGTTTATTGATTTTGGGATTTGTTATTTTAGTTACTTTGCTGAAATATCCTTTCTTTGAGTATGGTTCTCGTTATGCAAACGCTACTCAAACCAGTATTATTGATGGTTACAAGAAACTTGGCAAACCTGCATTGTGGTTATATTTTTTCTTGACTATTGCTTCAATGTTTTTTGTTACAGGAGCCGTAGGATTTGTCACTGCAGGATTTTTTGAAAATCTTTTTGGAATAGACTATCTTGGAGAATGGACACTAATCATTTTGTTTTCAATTTGTGTTTTAATTTTGGCTATTGGCAAATATAACATACTTGATAGTTTGATCAAAATTATTGTTATTGTTCTTGTTGTTTCTACTGTCTCTGCATTTTTGCTTGCACTGTATAATGGCCCAATAGAACCAGTTGCAGGATTTGAGCCAAAAGAACTCTTGGATGTTTCTAGTATCTTTTTCTTACTTGCTTTAATGGGGTGGATGCCAACTGCACTTGATCTTTCTAGCTGGAATAGTTTGTGGACATTAGAGAGAATGAAACAAACAAACTACAAACCAAAATTAAAAGAGACTTTGTTTGAATTTAGATTAACATATTTGATAACTGGAATTCTTGCAGTGATGTTTGTCACACTTGGCGCTTTTATTTTCTATGGCTCTGGTGAAGACTTGCCAAATAATAACTCTCTTTTTGCAAATAAGATAGTGACTCTATACACTCAAACAATTGGAGATTGGAGTTACATCATAATTGCAGCATCCGCATTTACTGTGATGTTTGGAACAATTATTGCAGTCTTGGATGGCTATTCCAGATCATTACAAAGAACAGTAGAATTGATTTTTACTACAAAAGAAGATAAAATACGCACAAAATTCCGCACATTTTATGTCATTTTCTTGCTTGTAATAGCTGTTGGTGCACTTGTAGTAATATTTCAATTTGAAAATAATCTAAAAGAACTAGTTGATTTTGCAACAGTCTTATCATTTCTTATAGCTCCAATAATTGCCATTTTTAATCTTAGACTAGTTACTGGTAAATTTCTTGATAAGGACTCACAACCTTCTGCGTTGTTGAAAATTTTGAGTTTTGCAGGAATTATATTTTTATCAGGATTTGCAGTGTTCTTTTTGATAACTAGGTTCTATTCCTAGTTTTTAGCAAGTTTTTTTAACGGAGAGAAATACAGATTAATTGAAAGTTATGAAAATTTCAAAAAATATGCAAAAAGCACTAAATGACCAAATTACACTGGAAGCAAATGCATCAAATAATTATTTGGCAATGGCATCATGGTGTGAAGTTACAGGGTACGAAGGTAGTGCAAACTTCTTTTATGCACAGTCAGATGAAGAGAGAACTCATTTGCTAAAAATTGTTCATTATTTGAATAATTTAGGCACTGCTGCAGTAATTCCTGCAACAAAATCTCCTGCAAGTAATTTCAAATCTTTAGAGTCTATTCTAAAAATTGCATTAAAAAATGAGCAAGCAGTTACTGCTGCAATTCACAAGATGGTTGAAATATCACAAAAAGACAAAGATCATTCAACATATGTATTTCTAGAATGGTTTGTCAATGAACAAGTTCAAGAGGAAACAAAGTTTGAAACTTTGATACAAAAGTTTGAATTGATCGGTAGAGATAAGATTGCCATAAATGAAATTGATAAGATTTTGGCTACAAATGCTACTGTAGATACTCCCGCCTAGAAAATCTTTTTTCTAAAATAATTAATACCCGATATTTTTCTCATATTTTATGACAGTGATTGTAACAAGAAAACCAGGTGGTGTTACGCAACTATTCAATACTGAAACTGGTAGAGTAACTTACAAGTGTAAAGCAGAATCTGCTTTTATGCTAATTGAGGCCTTTGGTGGAATTGTTAGATTCAATCACAAGGGTGCAATTGCAACTGTAACCGGTCATATTACATCTCTTGAATCTTGTGATGTAATCAAAAAAGGACATCCAAGTTACAAAGAAGCATTGTCTACCATTATTTCAACACACAAAGAGTTTGCTCAAAATGTTTCTAATTCATCACAAAAAGAAATTCAGGAACTTGAAAATAAATTATCTAGTCTTTAATTTCTTGGCTCGTCATGAACTCTGCCAATATGTAGTGCAAGTTCTATGATATTAGTGCCAAACTCTTTTCCACAAAATTTGCATTCAAATGTGTATTGATTTGACAAGAATAGTTCTTTATTATTATAATATTAAAAATTGTCTAATCTTTCTTTTAATTTAACCATAAATCATACAGTGTTCACATTCACAGGTTTCTTGTTCTTTTGCTTTTTTCAAGCATTTTTTGTGTTGACCTGCTTGACATTGGACACAAACCTCATCAATATTCTCTACACTTGTGTATTTTTTAGACTGATCAAATCCAAAACCCCCATCTTGTGGTCCTACCATGCTATAATGTAATTGATGTAGTATTTCTACTTCACTAATTTATTGTAGATTTTATTATATCTTGCAATTCTACCTTATGCGTTTCAATAATTCCTCTTATTTCAAAAGTATCCACATATCCTCCAGCTGATGCACGAGTTGCTTTAAGTAAATAATGCAAAGCACCTTCTTCTATTTTTCCAACATAATATCCATAAAGAAAATCTATTCATCGTTGCATTTCCAAATTTTTTTAATGTTTGGAAATGTCTGTTCGATTTCG
>JAMHKW010000001.1:6710-53696 GCA_028439805.1 Candidatus Nitrosopumilus sp.
AAGTGATTTTCTAATTGAAGAATCTTGTAACAATTCTGTTATTATTTGGCAGCACTTGTTTTTTAGTCATTATCTTTTTCATCTGTATTTTTATTTTTAGGCTTATCCCACAAATGCATAGTGCCTCGAATCATAAAAGAACCAACTATTATGGCAATTAATCCCCCAACAATAAACAAAAAGAACCTTCCAACATCTTTGATACTTGCCAATATTATCCATTAACTACAGTCTAATTATAATTGTCTGGAAAATTCAATTAGATTCAATAATGAGTTTAGGTAATTTTCTTTGTAATGTCTAAAATTAAACAAATTGCTGCTTGGATTGGAATTATTGGAGGGATGATTGCATTTTTCTTCTTGTCGCAATTTATGGTAGATGTTATGCGATAATTTTGAAAACTAAATAGATTGTATTAATTCCTAATAACAATTAATCATGATTACACAAGAAATTAAAGACTTTTTGACTCTTCACAAACTTGGTTATGTGGCAACTGTTGCTGCTGATGGCAAACCAAATCTTTCTCCAAAAGGAACAATCATTGGTTGGACATCTGATGTGTTGGCCTTTGCAGATATTCGTTCTCCTGACACAATGAATAATTTGCAAAACAATCCTTATGTGGAAATTAATGTAATTGATCCTCTTTTACGTAAAGGCTACTTATTCCAAGGTAAAACTAGAATTATTAATGATGGTTCCCTCTATGATGAGATTCTAAATTATTTTAGAAAAAATGGAATCAAGAGTCCAATTAATTCAATTGTATTAGTCGATGTATCAAAAGTATCTGAAGTAACTTCCCCATTATATGATCTGGGGGTCTCAGAACAAGAGATAAAATCAAAATGGAAAAAACATTTTGAAAGTTTGTGACTATTTTAATTATTTTGATTTGAATTTTTCTAATTCCATTTTAGTTCTTTCATGTTCATCTCTTTCTTGTTCTAAAAGTAATTGAATTGCTTCAAGTTCTTTTTGTGCCATGTTGAGTTTTGACTTTAATGATCCTACAACTACACTTGCAGCCTCAATTACGCCTTCAGAACTTTTTTGATTTGAACCCTTTCCTTCAATAAATTCTCTTTCTTTAGGCGTTAAGACATTTGTATCTTGAAAATTGTCTTTTTTCTCTAATTCTTGTTTTGCATTGTATAATCTGATTCTTGCTTCATCTAATTCCTTTTGATATTCTATCTGTTGGTTTTTAGTACCATGAAGTGTAAATTGTGCTTGTTCAATTTGTTTTTTAGTACGATCATATTCTTTTGTTGTTTCATCTAACTCTTCTTTCATTTTTGTAAGGCTTGCTTCAGTTTTTTTAAAATCATTAATTGATTTTGAATCTTTAATTTCTATGGATTTTTTATTTCTTTCATCAATTTTTCTAGATTCTATTTTTACTACATCTAATTCCATCTTTTTTTGATTTAATTCTTTTTTAACTGACATTAGATTGCCCACTATGTCATTATATTCTTCTTTTACGGTCTGAATTTTTTGTATGATATTATCAAATTCTTCTTGTTTTGTTTTAATTTCGTTTTGAATATCTTCATCTTCTAATACAACTTCTAATGTGGATTCTTCCTTTTCAGAAATTAATTCATCTACTTTTTTCTTAGTAAAAAATCCCATATCCATAACCGATATTCCTAAAAGATGAATCTTTCTTTATTCTTGCTTAATGCGTCCTCTAAAAAATTTCAGATAAAATCCAATACTACCAATAATAATTCCTCCAATCAGAGACATTGTGCCTAGTTCTGGCATTTTTGGATAGATATTTGGTGCAAGAAATAACAACAATGCCCCTAAAATTATCAAGGCAAATCCACCGTTATTTTTTGCTCTGTTATGTTCTGAGTGAACCATAGTTATGCATACTCTGAAAGTGTCTTTGCTACTTGTTTTCTTCCAATATCTGATATGAAAGGCCCTATCTTAGGACCCCTTGATGTTCCAAGAATTATTTGATATAATATTTTAAAGAAATCTTTTGGTTGTACATCATTTGATTTTGCAATTTGATAAATTGTATTTTGAATATCTTCTGGATCTTCTTCTGCCCCCAATACCTCTACAAGTATTTGTAATGCTTTTTTTGTAGAATCATCTATTTCTACTTGTATTTTTTCTTGTTGATCGAATTCATCTGAAAAGTTTCCTGCAATTTTGATGAGTTTTTCAATTTCTGGTTCAGGATTTTTAATTACTCCGTAATCTACTAATTTTTTCATTACTCTTTCTTCTCTGTCTTCTTTGAAGATTTTTGATAATTCAACTAATAGTCTATAGTTAACATGTGTGCTTGATTGTTTTGGGGAGTCAAGTAGGTTAACATATTCATAGAGGCCTTTTAATTTTGTCAGTTTTGCTTGATTATCTATTTTTATTCTTCCAAAGTAAACATCTTCTAATTCATTATACTCATTCATCAAAGATGGAATATCTTCAAATCCTAGTTCTCGTGCACCTGTAATTCTTTTGTATAGTAATAATAAAATTGATTTTGGACTGCCAAACTCTAACCATTTTTGTGCAGTGATTATATTTCCTAATGATTTTGAAATCTTTTTTCCTCCTTTGTCTAAGAACATTTCATATTTTACATGATGTGGATGTGGAAATCCTAAAATCTCATCTGATACCCAATCATTGACTTTAACAGAATCCATGATGTCTTTTCCATACGCTTCAAATCTGATGTCAAATGCTGACCATCTTGCTGCAAACTCTACTTTCCAGGCTAATTTTCCAAGATCTTTTGTAATATCTGCCTCTCCTTCATGACCACATCCTTTGATCATTTTTGAGCTAATTTCGGCATCATGGCATCTGTACTTTACCTTCTTCTCATCTGCAATGTATTCAGTGGATTCTGCTGTGTATAATCGACTACAATTAGCACAAACTGGAAAATATGGTAGATATTTTTGATATTTTTCTTGCCCAACAAGTTCTGAAATCTTCTCTCCAATCTTTGTACTGTTTTGCAAAATTGTGTGGATTTGGTCTTTTAGTAATCCTTGTTTGTAAGTATCCACTGCTCTTCTAAATTCATATTTTATTCCAACTCTATCTAACCCATCTAGTAAAATATTGCTCATATGCATGCCGTACGAGTCATGACATCCATAAGGATCTGGAATTAATGATACTGGTTTTGCAATGTGTTCTTCTAAATAAAATTCTTGCATGCCTTCTGGAATTTTTCTTAATCCATCTAGATCATCTGAATATGCAATTAGTTCTGATTTGCATCCCAAATTTTCTAATGCTAATTTGACACCATATGCTCTTACTGCATCACCTAAACTTCCAATGTGTGGTATCCCTGATGCACCAAGACCACTTTCCACTCTTAGAAGATCTGTATTTCTTCCTAGTGTTTTTTCACGTTCAAGTAATTCTGAAGCTAATTTATCTATCCAAGTTCCTTTACCGATAATTTCTTGTTCTGACATTTCTTTTTCCTAGTTCAATGTTTTGGACATGTATGGCCCATATAACGAATACCCTAACTTTTGATAATATTCTCTTGTGCCAACTGCACTAATTACTAAAATTTTCTTTGCATCAAATTCTTCACTTGAAATTTTTTCTGCTTCTTTCATCAAATTCTTTCCTAAACCTGAGTGCTGTATTTCAGACTCTTCTTTTTCTCCAAGTTTTAATGATTTTCCATAGACATGAATCTCTCTTACAATACATGTGTCTTTGACTTCATCTCTGTGAGCATTAATACTTGGTTTTCGTAATCTCAAAAATCCATAAATTGATTCATTTTTGTCCTCATAAGACAAGAATACTTCTTTTCCTCCTGAGGAATCATAATCTATTCTGTTTAATTTTACATCCCCTCCATCTGATTTTTTGTTAGAGCGACCTGCTTCTCTACATCTAATACATTTGCACGAGAGACCTTGTTTGGATAAGTTTTGATGAACAATCTGTCTTAGATTCCCTGATTTTGGCCCTGCAATGATCTCTTTTGGTGAAATCTCCCTTTGTACACGCATGATTCTGACCCATTTTGGCACATTCTTTTTTGCTTCCACTAATACTTTTATCATGTCTTCATCAGAATATGGGATATATTTTCCTTGTTTGTATTCTTCATACAATGGTGTGTTTTCAATTACTAATGATGGATAAATTTTCAACATGTCTGGACGTAACTGTGAATCTGAAAACAGTTTTTTAAAATCAGCAATGTCTCCTTCTGGTGTCATTGTAGGTAAACCTGGCATCATATGTGCTACAATTTTGTAACCTGCATCTTTTGAAATTTGAAATGATTCAGTTACATCATTATAATCATGACCTCTGTTGACTATTTTGTAAACTCGTTCTTGTAATGATTGAACCCCAATCTCTACTCTTGTAATTCCATAACTTAACATTAAATCGACATGTTCTTTTTTACAATAATCTGGTTTTGTTTCAATTGTAAATCCTACATTTCTAATTAATGCATGTTCATTAATTGATTTAGCTTCTTGCAAATCTTTTGAGTCTATTCCATTTAGTGCATCATAACATGATTTGATAAAATTTTCTTGATAATCTTTTGGCATAAAAAGAAATGTACCTCCTACAATTACTATCTCCATTTTAGTTGGATCATGTCCAAATGCAATTAACTTTTCAATTTTTGATGTAATTTGTAATTTAGGATCAAATTCATTTTCTATTGCGTTAAGTGAAGATGGCTCTTTTCCCGTGTAGCTGTTTGGCGAATTAAATTCAATTCCTCCTGGACAATATGTACATCTTCCATGTGGGCATGCATATGGTTTTGGCATTAATGCAACTACTGCTACTCCTGATGCTGTTTTCATTGGCTTTCGCAACAAAACTTTTCGTAGTTTATCAAAATCTGATTCTTTTGCCATTGATAGAATTTCATAATTTTTAGGTATACTTTCAAGTGCATATTTGGCACAAATTTTTCTGATTTCTTCTTTTACTCGTTTTTTACTAGGCTCATTAATTGTTAGTAAATTCTGAGTAATTTCATTACACGCTTTCGAAACAGTAGCATCTAACTTGTTCATGGATACTCAAACTAATTTGGACATAAATTCGTTAAATAATTTGGCTAATCTGTAAACCTATCTTCGTCTCTTTTTAGCTATTTTTCTCTTTGGAGCAGCTCTACGTTTAGCTATTTTTCTCTTTGGAGCAGCTCTACGTTTAGCTATTTTTCTCTTTGGAGCAGCTCTACGTTTAGCTGTTTTTCTCTTTGGAGCAGCTCTACGTTTAGCTGTTTTTCTCTTTGTTGATTTTCTTACAATACTTTTTTTAATAATTTTTAATTCGTTTAATTCTCCTTGAATTCTTTTGATCTCTGCACGCACATTTTCTTTGAATGCATCATTGTTTGTTTCTGCTGACATTTCTTATCGTTTCACTTTTTTTGTATGATTTAAGACTTCGTAGTTAGAGTAGATTGACTAAATTATTACTAGAAATTCAAAAATTGTAATGATTCTATACTTTGTATAAAAGATGTTTTAAATTCCATAAGGGCCATTATATATTCATTTTTTATCCCTGATGAGATTAGGTGTTCTTATTGTCAAATAAGACTAAGAGTAAAACCTAAAACAAAAAAGAGATATTTAAGACATGGGTGTAAATTACAGTAAATTATGTATGAAAAAATTTTAGTCCCTCATGCCGGTACTCCTGCAGGAGATAAAGCACTCAGACATGCAGTACATATTGCAAAATTTGAATCATCTGAAATTTTGATTTTACATATAACTGAGGCTTTACAAAGACCCCCAATGTTTGCATTATCTGGAACAGAAAGTAAAGTACTATTAAATGAATTTAAAAAAGCTGCAAAACAATCTGTAATCAATAGAGCAAAAGAAATGGAGAAAAAAATTCAACATTATAAATCACAAAATATCAATATCAAATACAAAGTTGTAACAGGATATGCTGATGAAGTAATAACAAAGTATGTTAAAACTCATAAATTTGATCTTATCATTATGGCAAAAAGAAAAAAACTATCGGGAGTTAAGAGACTTTTGTCACTTGGGAGTGTTTCAAGAAAAATTGTTGAAATTGGGAAATGTCCAGTTTTACTAATTGATGCTTGACTTGTCCCAAAAGTGATCTTTAGAATAAAAGAATTAATTTTTATACAATATATGGGCTCATAAAAGCTCTTGAAATTTGAAAATATACTTGTGATATTTATCACTCTTGAACATACTGAGCATACTTATGATGTCGCATTTGAGTTGGCAAAAAAATTTAACTCAAAAATTACATTTCTAAAATGCGTAATAGAGTCTCATCCAACATTTGGGTTCTTTCGTACAAAAAAAGAAAAGGAATCTCACAAAAAAGAATTACAGGAGGCAGAAAAATCACTACATGAAATAGAAGATCTTGCAAAAAAGTTTGATGTATCAATTAACACTCTAGTTGAATCAGTTGAGTCTTTTCCAGATTTCCTAGTTTCATATGTTGAGGAAAACCATCCTGATCTTTTAATCATCGATTCTCATAGTCTTGATGAAGTAGAACATCAAGATCACAAAGTAACAATACATAAAATATTTCAAGAAATTTCTTGTCCATTATTAACACTAAAATAATTAAAAATGTCTTGAACTAATACAGAGATCTTTTGATGGTTAAGTTTTCATTTAACAATAAACAACTATTCATTTTTTGGTTTGAATCTATCTTTGTAAAATAAACCAAAACTTGCCATAAATGCAATAATCATAGCAATTCCTGAAATATACGCATAACTAAATCCAATTACAGAATGATTTTCTTCATAATAATTAGAGATAAAATAAGTAATGACAAGAAGAATAATACCAACTATTGTGAGTTTTTGATGGTTTTGTAACAATTTACTCATATTATTTTACATCTAAAATATCGAGCACCTTATCTATTTTTTTATCAATCTTACTAACATGGGCATCATCTGAACTATTGTTATCTGAATTATCTTTTTGAATAGAGTTATCTTCTCCATCTTTTCTCTCATTGCGATATTCTAACTTCAACCAAATTGGTGTGATGATTGTAGTAGCAGCTACCATGATTACAATTGTAGAATATACATCACTAGTTAGAACTCCTGAAGAAATTCCAACTCCTGCAACAATTAATCCAACTTCTCCTCTTGAAATCATACCTATTCCTACTCGCATTCCTTGACGCTTGTTTTTTAGGAATAACCATGCAGGTAATCCGCAACCAAAGTATTTTGTTACTACTGCAATTGCTATTACAACTCCACTTAACAAAAGGATTTCAAGATTCACTGCTCTAAAATCTACCTGAGCTCCAATTATTGCAAAGAATAATGGTGCAAAGATTAATCCAATCATGCCAATGTAGTGTTCAATTTTATCAAGTACTTTGGATGTGGATAACGCCATACCTACTGCAAATGCTCCTACAATTGGTGATAACCCTATGGTGCCAGCTATCGCAGCAGCTCCAAAAAACGAGGCAGTTACCATGCCTTCTACACTTCCTTTAGCTTTCCATAATCTGGGTGTAATTATTTTTGGAATAACTACTACTGATGCAATTAGCATAATTCCAAAGAATCCTAAGATCTTTAGTATGGTTATTGTTACATCCATGATGTTCACCTGGTCTATTCCACCTTCACCTGTCGCAAGTGATGACACTACCGAAAGAATTGCAATTGCAAGAATATCATCCACTACTGCAGCACCTATGATTAACCGAGCTTCAGCTGTTTTGAGTTTACCAAATTCACTTAACACTTGAACTGAGATTGCAATACTGGTGGCTGTCAGGGCAGTTGCAATCATCATTGATTGTAATGCATCAAACCCAAACATTTGAAACACCACTAATCCTGCAAAGAACGGAACGACTACTCCTAATGTTCCGACTGTAAATGATGCTTTTCCTCCTCGCAAGAATTCTCTTGGTGTCATTTCAAGTCCAGCTATAAACAAAATTACAATGGCGCCAATTTCGCCAAGAACTTTAATTTCACTACCAATTGTAAGAAGTGGTTTCTCATCAAACACTAAAAGAGATCCTAGTGCAAATGGTCCAATGATCATTCCAGCTAACAACTCTCCTAACACTATTGGAAGCTTAAATCTCGAGAAGAGTTCTGCCATAAGTTTTGCAGCAACGAGTAGAACCCCTACTCCAATGATTATCTCAATAAAATTTCCCTCTGCTGTCATTTTTCTAAATCCTTTTTGATGTGGGGTAATGTAAATAACATGATGATTGTGCCAACGAGAGTAATTCTAATTATTGATATTGTTTTCTGCATTTTAGTTACTCCCAATTCCGACTATGCTTGAGGTTATTTAAGGCAATATCGTGTTGGAAATTATTTTATTGTTAAACTAAGCTATTTTTTTAGAGTTTACAAAAACCCCTTTCTTGGAAATTACTCGTCCTATCTCCTGACTTGAAATTTTATGTTTTTTAAATATTGATTTAATTTTTGTAACCTGATCTTTTGGTGCAATCACACAAAATCCCACTCCCATATTAAATGTCTTGTACATTTCTTCTTCTTTTACTCCTTGTTCTTGAATTAGTCTCATAATGGCCGGTATTTTTGGCAATGCATCAATTTCATATCCAATCTTTTTTAGTCGTAATAGTTTTGTAAATGATCCTCCTGTGATATGTGCTAAACCATGTATTGTACATTTCTGATTTGCCTCTAAAACTGGTTTTACATAAATTTCTGTTGGAGCAAGTAAAGCATTTCCTAATTTTCCCGCTCCTTTGATGTTGTCTTTTACTGAATATTTTTTCAATAATGCTTTTCTTGCAAGTGTATAACCATTTGAATGAATTCCTGAACTTTTTGCACCAATTATTACATCCCCTACTTTTATTTTATTTCCTAGAACCATCTCTTTTTTTGAAACTAGTCCTAAAACCATTCCAGCTAAATCAAATGAAAATCCCTTACCTGCAAATAAATCTGGCATAATTGCAGTCTCTCCACCTACAATTGGCACTGCTGCTTTTTTTGCACCTTTAACTAGTCCTTCAACAATTTTTTTAAATAATTTTTCATCATTTTTGTTTGCAGCAATATAATCTACAAATGAGATTGGTGTTGCACCAATGCATATTATATCATTAACATTCATTGCGATACAATCAATTCCTATGGTATCGTATTTTTTCATCATATTTGCAATTACTACTTTGGTTCCAACACCGTCTGTATGTGTGGCTAGTAATTTTCCTCCTGGAATTTCTACAATTCCTGCATAGTGTCCAAACCCATGAGCCATCTTTGCTTTTTTCTGTATGTTATGCGTAGATGCAATTAATTTGCCAATTGCTACTTGACTTTGTTTAATTTTAGAGATGTCTACACCTGCTTTTTTGTAGGTTAAAGCCATAGTTTGATGCGTATTTGCTGTGAATAAAAGAATTTGCCTGTTGTTTAGATCACATGTACATTCCAGATATCTCTTCTCTGTGCTCTTCGTATTTTTTAGATAATTCACTAAATTCTGAACTAATTTTTTCTTTATTTTCTTCAAGTTCTGTTGTATTGATATCCA
Organism: Candidatus Nitrosopumilus sp.; assembly: GCA_028439805.1. Taxonomy (GTDB): domain Archaea; phylum Thermoproteota; class Nitrososphaeria; order Nitrososphaerales; family Nitrosopumilaceae; genus Nitrosopumilus. The sequence continues at coordinate 16,295 of JAMHKW010000001.1, forward strand.
TTTCATAGAATCGATTTAGTGCTCCAATTAGTGTAATTACTGCTGCAGAATCGGTTCCTCCCTTGTTTGCTTTAACCAACAAAGTCACACCTTGAATTTCTCTTACTAGGCATTCATTTAGTATTCCTCCTGGCATTCCAGTGATGAATCCTTGAGGAATCATACTAATGTTTTTGTCTGCCATTGTTCTTATCAAATCTTCTTCAGCTGCACAATATGTTTTCTCATCATGTTCATCACTTGCAACTCCATCTAAAATTACAATCTCTTTAGAACCTTTTTTTTCTGCCCAATCTAAAATTTCTGATACTAGACAGTATAGTCCTTCAAGCTTTAGTGTTATCTCACAAATTATTGCACAAATTGTCCCCTTTTGATTTGCATAAAATCTAAACGGATGTCGTAACCTTCCTTTCATGAAAACTGTTGATGGAGGAAGATACTTTGATCTCATTACTGCGATCTCTTTCATCTCTAATTTTTCTATCATGTGATTAATTGCAACAGGACCTACAAGTCCTGCTCCAACAAATCCTGCAAAAATTATTGGACTCTTTAATTCTACTTTTTTTATTTCAAAGACTTCAGCTTCAGGAAATTCTTTTTGCACGGTGTACGTAGATTTTTTCTGTTTAAATTCCTTTATGGATAAAGAGATCTAACATAACTCGTCCCTTGTCTGTAATTGTGTAAATTACATTTGCTCCTACTGGTTCTTTTTTGATAAAGTTGTAATCCACACACAAATGTAGATAATTTAGAAATGATTTTTTCATTCTTATTTTTGATTTTGAATATAAATTTGAAAATGTCATGGGGTTTCCTCTAAGTTGATACAATAATTTCAGCAAAGATAGTGTGCTGTAGTCTTTTGTTCTTGCTTTTACTGCATCTAGTATCTGTTCGTCTCTTTTTATGATAAAATCCCCAAATTGGTCTGCTACTTCTAGTGGTACATATGTTAGTCTTGTTCGCATCATACTGTATGGTACGGTATATTACCTTATTAGTCTTTGACTTGAGTTTTATTGATCTTCCCAGCTGGTTTTTTTACACCTAAATTTTGTGATTTTGAGCTGATCCTGATTCATTTATGCATGTTTTTTAGCGTTAGCTTGAATTGTTAGAATTGTGAAATTATAGTGAATTATCTCCTTTAAACAACCACAATCTGAAAGTTCTTTGTGGAAGTAGTAGTAAGTGCAGTACTAATTATAGTTGGATTAGTGATGCTATGCTTTGGTGGTAATTGGCTAGTTAGCGGTGGTGTTGCTATTGCAAAGAAATTCCGAATAAGTAATCTTGTAATAGGAATGACTATTGTGGCATATGGTACTTCAACTCCTGAATTAGCAGCTAGTATTGCAGCTGCTGGAGAACACAGTACCATTATTTTAGGAAATATTATTGGAAGTAATATTGCAAACGTTGGAATGGTAATTGGTATTGCTGCAATTCTTGTTCCACTTGCAGTAAAAAAATCTGCATTGAAAAAAGAAATTCCAATAATGTTAGGAGTTTCATTTTTACTTGTCTTTCTTTCATTTGATGGTGAAATTTCCCAAAATGATGGAATATTATTACTTGCTGGATTAGGAATCTTTGGATTTTATACTATCAAAGATGCAATAAAACACAGAGAAAAAAATAATGATGATACTCCACAAAGTAAAAACAATCTTCATCTAAAATCTATTGGGTTAATTGGATTAGGAATTGTACTTTTGTATGTTGGTGCAATTCTTACAGTCGATAATGCTGTAATTTTAGCTAAAGAATTTGGTTTGTCTGAAAAAATAATTGGATTAACAGTAATTGCAATTGGAACATCTCTTCCAGAATTAATTACATCGATTATTGCAATTAGAAAAGGTCATGCAGATATTGGTATTGGAAATATTATTGGAAGTAATATCTATAATATTTTGATGATAATGGGTGTTGGTGCAGCCCTTGGAGGTATAGTAATTTCATCTGATGTTTATGTTGATTATGCGATAATGATTATCTTTAGTCTTTCATTATTAATTGCCATTAAAACTGGAATTATTAATAGAACAATGGGTATTTGTTTGACTATTGGCTATATTGCATATTTGATAGTCACATTTTTCAAGTAATTTGTGCCTAAATTTGGCTTTTAGATGGACGTTACTGTAATATTTTCAGCCTTTATTGATGGTGCAATGGATGGTAAAGATGCCCATTGAATTATATTTTTTTGATCATTCCCAATACTTGAAATATTTTTTAGCATTGTTGGAAGGTTGTGAACTATTCTTATTGATTTTCCAGGTCCCTTTATCTCTCCATTTTCAATAATTCTTATTCCACTTCTTGCTGTACATGAAAAATCCCCTTGAATTGGATTAACTGCATATGTGTACCATAATCTTCCTACTAGCAATCCGTGCTTTGTATCTTTGATCATGTCTTCTTGAGATGTATCCCCTGGGGTCATTTTGAGATTATGGGGTGCAGAAATTGGAATTGGTTCTGAGCTTCTTCCCAAAGATGAATCTAATCTTGCACCGTTACCTGTTGATTTTACTCCTTCTTTATAACTATCAAAGAGATTTGAAAAAGTATTCTTAAAAATTCCTTTCTCTATTAACGCTCTTCTCTGAGTTTCTACTCCTTCATCATCTACTGATTTTGTTCCAATCCCTTCTGGAATATGTGGCTCATCAATTAAGCTGAGTTCTTTTACTGCTATCTCTTTTTCAATATTATTTGAAAAACAACTTCGCTTTTCTGAAACTGTTTTAAAATTAAAATTTGATGCAACAACAAACGCTAATAATTCTCCTACTGAATATGGTTCAAAAATTATTGAATATGTATCTGAATTAATTTTTTGTGGATTAATTGATTTTATACACATTACTTTAGCATCAGTTCCTACTTGTTCTGCAGAAAAATTTGCCAAAGTTCTACCACTTGCATGTCCAATTCCTGATACTGGTAAGTTTCCATATTCAGATTCTGCATTAATGATTGCTGAAATGTATGTGCCTTTATCATTTAGATTTAATCCATTAGAATTTCTTATCTCAAAGTTTTCTGAAACTATGTTTAATGATCCTGTAATCGTGTTTACCTTATCATTACTTGCTGAATTTATCATATTTTGTGCGATATCCATTGCTTCTGCGCCGGAAATCTTTGCTAGTTTTTCATCAAATGCTCCCTCCAGTTGCTTTGGAGTTACATCATATGGTAATCCTCCCCAAAAATCCCTGGCTTTGAGTTTTGATGATGTCTTAAATGCACTATCAATTGTTTTTTCTATTTCTTGTTGATCAGTTGTTTGAATTGATGCAATTTTTTTCTCATGAATTAATCTTATGCCATAGTTTTCATCATAATTTTGTTTAACTTCAATAATTTCTGAATCTGTAATTCTAACAGTAATTGTTTTCTTTTTTACAACAATTATTTCACATTCATTGATTCCAATATTCTTTGAATGATTCAATGCCTTCTCTAAGGCAGACAATTATTTTCTCCTTGGATTTTTATAATTAAATTTATTAATTTTAATTAATTCTGCATATGATCCAAATTGTGAAGTATCTGTAATTTTATCAAGCTCACCATCAACTTCACTTTCATTATCAAACTTTTTTAGAATCTCATACTCTGTATTTCTTTCTGCAGGAATTCTTCCAATTTCTTTTACCATTCTTCTTATTTCTTTTGGTTTTAATAGTTGACCATGCTCTGAACCTGCAGATGTTGATATGCTTTCATTGATTAGTGTTCCACCAAAGTCATTTGCTCCCCACATTAGTAATAGCTGAGACATCTTTTGTCCTTCTTTTACCCATGACATTTGAATATTATCTATGGAATTATTCAACATAATTCTTGCAATTGCATGTGTAAGTAAGACATCATTTCCACTGGCTCCTTGTTTAATTCCTTCATGTAGTTGATGTTTGTACATTGGTGCTTCTGATGGGATAAAATTTAAAGGGACAAATTCTGTAAATCCACCTGTCTCTTTTTGAATTTCTCTTAACTTTACAATGTGTTTTACTCTTTCTTCAAGTGTTTCTAGGTGTCCAAACATCATAGTTGATGTTGTATTGATTCCCATTTTGTGGGCAGTCTTGATGACTTTTTCCCATTCTTTTACAGTAATTCTACCTGGGGATATCTTGTCTCTGAGTTTTTGATCAAGAATTTCAGCAGATGTTCCTGGAAGTGTATTTACTCCTGCTTCCTTCATTCTTTTTAGAAATTCTTCAATTGTGGTATTTGATCTTGTTGCACCATAAAGAATCTCTTCAGGTGAAAACCCATGAATGTGAATATCTGGAATCTCTTTTTTAATTTCTCGACATATATTTTCATACAGACCTCCTTCCATATCTGGTGGAAGACCTGCTTGAATGCAGACTTCAGTTGCTCCTAGGTGGTGTGCCTCTTTTGCTCTTCGTACAATCTCTGTAGTTGGCAGGAAATACCCTTCCTCTTCTCGAAAGTCTCTACTAAATGCACAAAAACCACATTGTTTAATGCAGACATTTGTAAAATTGATATTTCTATTCACTACATATGATACAATATCTCCTACTCTTCTTCTTCTAATTTCATCTGCCACAAGTCCAACTAAATGAAAGTCAATTCCTGATGTGTTGTATAATATCAGACCATCTTCTGCAGAAATCTCTTTATCTGATAGTGCATTGTTTAGAATTTCAGATACTAGAGGATCAGCATTTTTGAAAAGTGAATCTAAGTTATTTGTCATCTCCAATATTCCTCTTTTACTACTCCTTCCTCATTTTCAATAACTGATATCTTATCTCTTAACTCTTTACTCACAAAAGAAAAGAATTCTGGATATATTGGGAATCTACATTTTAATTCAAATCCTGCATTTCTTGAATTTTCATCTACTTTGTCAATTTCTGGCCAAGAAAATTCTGGATTAACAAAATCTGGAGTAAGTGGTGATATTCCTCCCCAATCATTTATCCCCACTGCCAAGAAACTTTGATATGATTTTGGGGATAGATTTGGTGGAATTTGTATGTTCATTTCTGGCATGATGATTCTTGATAATGCAACAATTGTTTTGAAATAGTTTTCATTAGTTGATGGGGAATTTTTCATTATAGTGTCTAGTTTTGGTTGGAAATTTTGTAAAATTACTTCTTGAATATTTCCATATTTTTGATCTAGTTGTTTTATTGCTAAAATTGAATCAATCACTTCTTCTACTGTTTCTCCAATTCCTACAAGAATTCCTGTAGTCATTGGTATTCCTAATTTTCCAGAATTTTCTAATACTTTTAATCGTGCTTTTGGTCTTTTACTTGCAGCCAGATAGTGTGGCATTCCTTTTTTTGATAATCGTTCACTAACATTTTCAAGCATTATGCCCATTGACACATTTGTTTTCTTTAGCTCTTTCATTTCCTCAAAATTTAGATTTCCAGCATTAGTATGTGGGAATAATCCTAATTCTAATGCTAGTTCTGATGCATAAATGAGATATTCTGCAGTTGATTTGAATCCATTTTTTCTAAGCCAGTCTCTTGCCTCTTGATATTTTTGTTCTGGTTGTTCACCTGTGACAAAAAGTGCCTCTACACAGTTGTATTTTTTTGCAAGTTGTAATAATTCTAATATCTGTTGTTTTGACATTAATGATATTTTTTCTTCTCCTGGCTCTGCTTTGTATGTGCAGTATGAACAAGTATCTTTACAGAGATTTACTAAATTAAAAAACGCTTTTTTTGAAAATGTAACTGAATCTTTCTTGAATTTTTTTCTTAAATCTTGTGCAACAGAAAAAAGCTCACTGGAATCTTCTATTGAATTCTGATAAATTTCCATAATGTCTTGACGAGAAATTACTTTATTTTCTAAAACATTGTTTAAGCTCTCAGAGTTTAGGACAAGCTTGTTCAACAGAAGAATTCTTGACTAGGAGTATTTATGCTTGTATTGTCCTAATTTCCATTTGGTCTTTCTTGGAGAACAATTGTAATCTCTGTTGTTCTATTTTCTCTTAGAATCTCTAAAACCATCTCATCTCCAACTGATTTTGCTCTTTGAAGATGTATCAAAATATCGCCAATCTGTCTTACTTCGATTCCATCTACTGATAAAATGATGTCTCCGCCCATTGGGTAACTAACACCATCCATCTCGATGGTCTTTTCAGAACCTGTTATCCCTGCTTTATCAGCTGGACTATTTTCAATTACTGTTACTACCAAGAATCCTACGGCATCATTTAGATTCAAAACTTTAGCTAGATCTGGGTCAATATCTCTACCTGAGATTCCAATCCATGGATGCTTGTATTCTCCTTTTTCAATTAATGTTGGTATAATTTTGGCAACAGTTTGTGATGGTATTGCAAATCCTACACCCGTAAATTCTCCGGTTGCTGATTGAATTGCAGTGTTAATTCCAACAATCTCTCCTCTAATATTCAGTAGTGGTCCTCCTGAATTCCCAGGATTGATAGCAGCATCAGTTTGAATTACGTCTGGAATAGAATATCCTGAACCTGATGGAAGTAATCTTCCTAATTGACTAACTATTCCTGAAGTCATAGACCCTGATAATCCAAATGGATTTCCAATTGCAGCTATTGGTTCTCCTACTTTGAGATTAGATGAATCTCCAAGTGATAATGGATGTAATAGTGATAAATCTGCATCAACTTTGATTACTGCAAGGTCTGTATATTCATCTGCTCCAATAATTTCTGCATTGTATGATCTTCCATCAAGAAATGTCACTGCGATTTTTTTTGCATTATCGATAACATGAGCATTTGTAATTATATGCCCTTTTTTATCAAAAACAAAACCTGATCCTAAACCTCCTACCCCATCTACTGTTTCGATTCTTTGTACATTGACTCTAACTACTCCGGGTTCCGATTTTTCAAAAATCTCAATTAATGATAAACTCTTTGAATAAAGTGGAGTTACTTCTCCAACTGTACTTGGTTCATGACCATTACTTACTATAATTTCAGGTTTCATTGATTCAGGTGGTGATACAAACACTACTGTAAATAATACTGCAACCATTATGGCGCCAATTATCCCACCTACAAATACACTTGATTTGTCCATGAGATTTTTTATCTCCATTTTCTATGTAAAAGGCTTACTATACACTGATTGAACTTTGAGTGTGGTCTCTCATTGAATATCTTCTACCTCTCCATGTGATGGAATGTGTTCTTTTTGCTTGAAGTAGTCCAGTTAAAAATCCTAAAACTACTACTAAACTTCCTAGTGGTGCAAATAATGCATGAATGAATCTTAATTCAAGTCCAATTTTTGTCTCAATTACTGCAGCAATGTAAATTAGAATTGAAGCAATAGCTGATGTGATACAAAGTATTTTTGCTGATGTCTCTTCTACTGGTAATAATGCCGATACTGCAAATACTGGAAATGGTACGAACAACAAAAATACAATTGCAAAGAAAATCCCAATTGCAATTTTCCCACTTTGCAAGTATAGTGGAATCATTAATCTTTTTAGAGCATTCCATAAAGTACTCTTGTTTCGAGCCCAAACAGCATCAATTAGATGCTCACCTCTAACCATTTTCATTTTGTATCCTAATTCTTTTACTTTTTTCCCAAGTGCTCCATCTTCAATGATTTCTTGCTTTATTCCTTCATGTGTTCCCACTTCTTCGTATGTTTTTTTCTTTAAGATGAAAAAACTCCCAAAGAAATAACCCGTTTTTTTTGAAGGATTATTCACATTTAATGCTGAAAATCTAGTATGCAAAAATGTAGAGATCATTGGAAGTGTAATGTTTGTCCAAAAATCAAATGTTAACATTCTTGGAATTGCAGATAACGCATCTAAATTAAAAGAAAGTAAATGTGCTACTGCAAGTGATGTTACATTTTTAGAATGATTTGTATCTGCATCTGTAAATAACAATAATTCTCCTGTTGCTTTTCTATATCCCTCCATACATGCCCAGTTTTTACCCATCCATCCTTCTGGTTTAGGTCTTGCAGAAACTGGAATTATTTTAGAATATTTTTTGGCATACTCTGAAATTATCTCTCCTGTTGAGTCCTCTGATGAATCATCAATAACTATAATTTCATAATTTTCATAGTCTTGTTTAATTAACGAGTCTAAACATTTTCCAATAAATTCTTCTTCGTTTCTTGCTGGAAGAATTATTGAAACATTGGGGGCAGATTTAGATATATTTTCAAATTTGTCAAGATATGGTGTAAATCTAAATGAAGCAATCATTGATTTGATAAGAAATATCCACGCTCCACAAACTCCTATCAGAATTGCAGTAAGTGAGTAGTTGAAAATATCAATAATTAATTCCATGAATTATCGCTCAATTTCTTCTTTGATACTTTGCATTGCTTGCTCAGTACCACTTTTGATGTGTTTTTTAATCATCCCTGTGAACATCCCCATCATTCCTGTTAGTTTTATGTCCCACATTGTATGAAGGATAGTTTTTTCATCCTTAGGGATGAGATATATGATTTTTTCACCATTTATGATGCCTTTTGTGAATTTAGCTTCTATCTTTTCTTTAGGTTGAAGTTTTACTTCTTGTATGCATTTTTGATCTCTGAATGCTATTGTAATTTCTCTGTTGACTGTGTTTCCATCTTTTGATAGATTTTTGATTTCTTTTGTTCCTTTCCAAAATTTTGGTTCATTATCAATGTCTGAAACAACATCCCACACTTTGTCAACTGTGGCATTAATTTCTATTTCAACCTCAATTGTTGCCATGTACTACAGCCATTCGTTCCGCATTAAATATATTAGATTCCTCATCTACCCAAATAGACTGTGATGGGTAAACCCTAAAATCCGGAACATTAACTCCAGTTCCAATGGTCTTTACCACTCTTCCGTCACAGTCAATTAAAATTTAAAAGAAAATGAAACCCTCAAAATACATGCCAAAAATTGAAACCCTTGATGGTGCAAGTTTTTGGAAAAATGCATATGCTCATCAACGTGGTAAATTATTAAAAAAAGTTAGTGTTCCTGAGGATCAAATTATCATACTAGTTGACAAAAAATACTTGGAATTGCCTGCTGCTTTAAGATATGAAATCGAAACTAGTGGAATAGACAAAAAAGAGTTACAATAAATTCGAAATTCATTTTAACAAGAAGACTTTGGGGTTGTTATGTCAAATGTGTCATATGATGATTTTGCAAAATTAGACATTAGAGTTGCCAAAATTATTGAAACAGAGCCAATTGAGGGAAAAACTAGAATAATTAAAGGAAGAATTGATTTGGGAAATAATGACCAACGTGATGTAATAATTGGGGGTGCGCAATATTATCAACCTGAAGATATTGTAGGAAAAACAGTTATTGTTATTGCAAATCTAGAGCCAAAAAAAATGGCAGGAGTTGAATCAAATGCAATGTTGTTGGCAGCTGATGTTGATGATAAACCATTTTGGTTGACAGTAGATGGTGACATTCCTTTGGGAAGTCCTATAAAATAATAAAATTAATTTTTGATTTATGATTACTCATAAATCATTAGTTCTTTTTCTTCTAGTAATGCATGCAAGTTGTTAACAGATCTATACACGTCTTCTTCTTTTTTAGCTCCTGTACATACCAATTTTCCTGAGGAAAATAACAAAATGACTGTCTTTGGGTCTAACATTCTATGAATAAGTCCTGGAAATTGTTCTGGCTCATACATGCTTCTTGGTAATGTCCTTGCAGCTTGCTCTAAATGGATTCTTCCACCTAGATTAATTGAAGCTACCATATTTTGAATTGTTACTGTGGCATCCTTTTTCACTTTAATTCCCCCTTTTCGAAGTTTCTGAACTACTGTTTTTACTGCCTTTCTTGCCATATCTTCTGATTTTGAACCAGTACATACCATTTTACCTGATGTGAAAATCAGTGTTGCAGTTTTTGGAATCTTTAATCTAAAAACTAGACCTGGAAATTGATCCGGATGATATTCTACACCTGGAAATGTTCTAGTAATTTCATTTAGGTCCATCTTTTGACCTACATCTGCTGAGGCTACAACATTTTCTACACTAACAATAGGTTTTGTTTCTGGCATATTTGGCTTTTTTGTATTTAACTATAATAAAAGCACTCGCCATTATTTTGCCCTTTGATATGATTTTTTGTAATTTTCAGCATAAATTTTAGTTTTTGAAGACTAGGACGAATGGTTTAATTTAGAACCGATGAATGTTAGGTCTAGTGAATTTTACAAATTTTGATTTTGATCAGATGTTTGCAATGAGTGATGATACAAATCCAATTATGATGATAATTTGGATAGTTCCTATAATCCTCTTTGTGTTTTATGGACAACGAATCCAACTTTACATTACTTCTGGTGAAATCAAAAAAGGAATAAAAAAACTTGATAGTTTTAAAGAAGAATCAAGAAATGAATTAATTGATTACATTAAAAATAATTTAAAACCAAAAGATGACTTTGTAAAAAAAATTGACCGATTTTTAGATTATTTTACAATTATGCCAGTTGATATGGATCCTAATGGTATAGTAGAAAAAGTAAAACATACTATAAGATCAAGGGAAGACTATACTCGAGAACATGTAAAATTACTTTCTCCAGAAATTAGTGATTTAGAATTAGCCAAAGTGCAAACTTTGCTTGAAATTGCATCAACTTTACAAATGATTTACAAAATAGTCAATCACATGTATTTGACTGCAAAAAAGCAAAATAACTATCCATTAATTTTACCTCTTCAAATGCTTCTTCCTTTTATAATGGAGCAAGCAGATGCAATGAAAGAAGCAATTCCTGCATTTAAAGCAGGACAACCAGTAGGCGATGGAATTGGTCCGATGATTGTAGGAAAAATGATGCTAGATTCTCAAAAAGACACTGTTGCGTTTCAAACTGTTCTTGCAAAAACTGAATTTGAGAATAGACAACTATTTCTTTTAAAAGCTGAAGGGCCAGGCTCTACAGTTGGAAGGCCAGCTGATGCACTAGAGGCAATTGTGTCTAATAACAAACTTGATGCAATAATTATGATTGATGCGGCATTGAAAATGGAAGGCGAGGACTCTGCATCTGTTTCTCAAGGTTTTGGTGCCGCAATTGGTGGAATTGGAACTGAAAGATTTGAAATTGAAGCAATTGCAACTAACAATAAGATTCCTGTTTTTTCCATTGTAGTAAAACAAACAGTCAAAGAAGCAATAACTTTGATGAGCAAAGAAATTGCAGATCAGGCAGATGATGTACGTTTACAAGTCTATGAAATGATTCAAGAAAATACAAAGCCTGGTCAATCTGTTCTAATTATTGGTGTAGGTAATACTGCAGGAGTGCCTCAATAATGTTCTCAAAGAAAAAAATTACAACTGCATACACTATTGAAAAATGTAAAAAATGTAAGATGCTAAGAAAACGAAAATTTGTTCAAGGAGATATTTTATTTGCAGAATCCTCAAAATGTACTTCATGTGATGGAATGACTAGTATTGAAAAGATATTTGCTGAAACCTTTGAACAATAATTTCTGAATTTTTTTATAGAGCCTGAGTAGTTACAGTTACTCCATTCTCATTTGGAATAAATGTGTGTTCTGCTTGTGCAACTCTTTGCTCATTTACTTCAATTAGAATGGGATATGCTTGTACTGCTTTTTTCTTTATCAAAATATCTAGTAATTCTCTTGCCTTTTTTTCTTCCCAATCTTTTGTAATCCATCTTAATGCAAATGGTAACATGTTAAAGTTATTCCAAATAAAATCAAGCAGTTTATCTGCTTCATCATTTTTTGTTTTCTTTCGTGAATTTATTGCAAAAATATTTTTAATTTGGCCATTTCTGACAAAGCCTCCACCTTGTTCTGTTGTCACAAATGGTTCACATGCATAAGCTGAATTCTCTGAAAGTGAAAATCCACCAATTGACCAAATGTTTGGAATAGACTTTCCAGCATGTATTGTATATTGTTCTAGTGAGTGACCGCTAAGATTTGCAATTGGTTTGAAACCCATTTGTTTTATTGTAGTTTCAATAGTTCGTCCAACATCACTAACTTTTACTCCAGATTTTATCATCGACATTGCATTACCCAATGCTTCTTCAGCTGTTTGAACTAAACCATCAAATTGTGCATCATAACAAACAGTTACTGCAGTATCTGCAATGTACCCATTAATCTGTGCACCTAGATCAATTTTTACTAAATCTGTATCTTTGATTGTAATTGGATCATTTGGTTCTGCAGTATAATGAGCTGCAACTTCATTAATACTAGTATTGACTGGAAATGCACACTTTGCACCTCTTTTTCTTATTTCATCTTCAACCCATTCACAAATCTCATAAACTGTTTTTCCAACCCAGTCTTTTACTCGAACCATTTCTCTCACTTCTGCTGCAATCTTCCCTGCTTTGATGTAGTCTTCGATTTGCACATTTTTGATCCTCTGAGTGCCTTTAAAATGATTATCTGTGAAGCTTAAATTGGGTAACTTTTAGGATTTACTGGGATCGTGGTCTAGCTTGGTATGATTCTGCGTTTGGGACGCAGAGGTCGCGAATTCAAATTTCGCCGGTCCCACCTCAACCATTATCTTATTATCAAATTATTATACAATATTACTGCCGAGCAATGAAGAAGAGTTAGAGTAATGACTTTGAAATGAAGTAAACTAATTGGCTCTGAGCTCCGGCATGTTTTTATCAATTCTATGATGTCTTGACTTTATTGAAATTTGAAAGACGTGATATCCTTTTGATTGCAGGGCTTTTACTTTTTATGATTGGGTTAACCCCATTTATGGCTCCAGCTTATGCTGCGCTTATAGTAATTATCATGTATTTTGGAATCAAAGTGTATGTGGCAAAGAGAACCCAATTAATTAAACGAGATGTGGGAGAAGGAATATGCATGGAATGTGGCTTTAAAATACTAGATAAGAAATGCTCAAATTGTGACTATTCTTAGGAATGATTCCTACGTACTCCTTAATACTGAAAAATTAGGATAATTTTTGATGGTTTTAAGATATATGACTTTAACAACAAGCTCAACTTTTCCTCAATTTCATTCTAAAATGAGTCCTTTAGTCAGACAAATTAGGAAATCGCAATGAATCGGAACCTAACTTTAGTATTTTCTATATTCCTACTTGTAGGAATTATGATTCCTGCATATGCTCAAACCAGTTCTGATAATGTTGTAATTAATGAAGTAGATACTAATCCTCCTGGGGATGATTCTGCATCTGTATCTGAATGGGCAGAACTTTACAATCCTACTGATTCTGATATTGATTTAAGTGGTTGGGAAATTGCATCAACAACCGTTCTAAAAAAATCAATGACTATTCCTAATGGTACTATAATTAAATCAGGACAATTTTTGACATACTCCTATCAAACTACTTGGTTTACTGATGTTGGTGAATCTGTTGAACTTAGAGATGAAAATGGAATTGTTATTGATAAAACTCCAATGATTACTGATATTCAAAATGATTTTAAATCTTGGCAAAGAATCTATGATGGCTATAATTTGGATAGTTCTGATTATTGGAAATTTGTAACATCTACTGCTGGTTCATCAAATGGAAAATTACTAGAAACACAAGAATCACAAGAAATTACTGTGAGTGTTTCATTAGAAAAACCTTCTTATTTATTTGGAGAAGTTGCAATCATTGAAGGAAATGTTTCTGTAGTGGCTACTCCTGTCAAGCCTGAATTTAAACCTGAACCTATCACAATAGTTATTTCTGGACACAACTTTTACAAAACTGTAACTTTATTCCCTGATTTGAATTTAAATTACAAAACTACTCTAAGTTTGCATCAAGTTCTTGGAGTTAGTGAAGGATATTATGATGTATCTGTTAGTTATGTTGATGCTACTGCAAATACATCTTTTTCAGTAGGATATGAAATAATTGAACAGGAAATAAAAGAAGATGGCTCCTTTAGTATTGCCACTGATAAAACACAATACCTTCCAGGACAAGACGTTTCAATTACTGGATTTGCTACTGAAATTATTCCATTTACAGGAATGACATTTACTGTCACTGATTCTCAAGGTAAAATAATCTATAGTGGAAATCTATTTCCAACTAATGGTAAATTCACCACTAGTGTTTTTGTAACGACTGTAAATCCTACTTTTGGAACTTATAAAATTATTGGTGAATATTTTGATAAATCTGCTTTAACTACTTTTGAGGTAGTAGAGGACTTCAAAGAATCTGTACCTATTTCGCTTTGGACTGATAAAGATGCATATGGTTTAGGTGAGGAAGTAAAAATTACTGGTAGAGTAAATCAATCTTGGGTTGGAACATTGGATTTGAATATTATTGATACAAAACAATCAGGGATTGTAACTTCTACTACTGAAAGTGTATCTGGATTTAAAATTCAACGCTCTTTAACTGTTTTAGGTGATGGCTCTTTTAATTACACCTTCACACTTCCAAATGACCAAGTTAGATTAGGTGATTACAGAATTAATGTTTCAAAGGATCTTGGCTCAGTCACTAAAATCATTCATGTAGTTACCAATCCTGATGAGTATGTTGCTTCTGATGTACCATTGACAATTAACTTTGATAAAGAAATCTATGAACTTGGCGATAAAATGAATATTAATGGATTCATTAAAGATATTTTTGGAAATTCTAGTTATGCAACAGGTGCTTCTGTTAAAATTTCAATTTCTAATGAAGACGGTACTCCCCTAGAGATAATTGGTTTACCAAAGGAAGTAAAAGGCTCATCGAGAACAGAGAATGGTGTTGTTGTTGCATTTGATTTTACAGCAGTTCCTAAAACTTCAGGAAATTATTCACTTCAAATTGAACTTTCTAAACTTATCTTTGCTGAAGGAAACTATGTTGTAAAGGCACAATATTTGGATAATATTACAACAAAAACTTTCGCAATTGTTGATTCTCTTGGTTTGCAAGATAAAGTAGTTATTTCACTTGATAAGGATGTTTATGGTTTAGGTGAAACTATCTACCTTACTGCAACACTTCCTCCTACTGGATCTAGAAATGTTGATATTTCATTGACAAAACCTAATGGGGCTGTTATTAATTCTGGTGTGCCTATTGATAATCAACGTTTCTCATGGTTTTGGATTATTCCTAGTTCTGAATTAACACAAAATACTAAAACTGATGATACGCGAAATGTCATAAACTCTAACTTTGGAATATACAAAATTAGGACTACTATTGACTCCATTACCACAAACACTTTCTTCAAAGTCTCAACCGATCCTGAAAATGATTCTTTATCAACCACCCCTCTCTTTGTATCTACTGACAAATCATTGTACAAGGCTGGTGAAAAATTAAAAGTGATTGGAAATGTTATCAAACGTGATCAAGGAGATCAAGGATTAATTGTTACAGATAGAGTAAATATTCGAGTACTTGATGGAATTCACCCATATGCGCTAATTCATGAATCTTCTGTTTATCCAAATAATGGTGGTGAATTTTCAAGCATCTTTGAATTACCTGTTACAATTTTTACTCAAGGATCATATACTGTAAAAGCAACATACAACAGCATTCGGGCTGAAGCTACATTTAGTGTAGCTAGTGATTTTGTTTTTGGTGTTGATGAACCAGTATCTCTTCTAATATCTACTGATAAATCAGAATATCATCCTGGTGATGTGGTAACAGTTAATGGAAAACCCAACAAGTTAATTTATCTTGAAGAATACGATGTTAGTGTTATTCAAAAAACAGATACTGAAATTACATGTGGCTCATTTATTTGTGGAAAACATGTAGGGCCTGTAACTACTATTCGTCCAAATCCTGCTGGTTCATTTACGCATCAATTTGTAATTCCTAATTCTGTATCTGCTGTTGGAAAATACGAAGTAACAGTTGATGCTGATTTTGAAACAAAATCTATTAAATTTGATGTAGTTGAAAAACCACAAACTCCAAAACTAAATACTGTGATTGAAAAAGAAAACAGAATTTCTGAAAAAATAATCCCTATATTTACTGAAGAAAAAACTGTAGATAATGTAACTATTGCTCCAAGGGTGGTTTCTGGCTCTTTGCTTACTGCATCAAGAGCAGATGAACCTAATGTTCACCTAAAGATATCAACTGAAACTGGCACATGTGTTATTGGTCCTGATGATAATTGTCTTGTTAAAGAATCTACAAGAAAACAAGGACAAATCTATGATGTCGTTGAAGTTGATGGAATTAATCTCAATGTAAGGTATAGTGGTTCAGATGTACGCCTTGAGAAATTTAGTATTTTGCCTGAATCCTCTTCAGAATTTTTACCTGATGCAAATTGGAATGTTGAAATCATCAAAGATGACCAGGTTTCTAGATTTTATTACAAAGTTACATACAAAACTCTAGAGTAAATTCAAAATACTGTTTATTTCATTATTGAGTGAAATGAAATTACAAGTTTTGATGTTTTATCAAGATGATCCAAAAAAGTGCACAGCTGCAAAGATGGTGAAATTTGGCCTTGCTCACAATATTAGAAAGATTGGCAATAAAGGATTAGTTTTAGATCCTTTCTCTGACAAGACTTTGTTGCCTAAAGATAGGTCTAAGATTAACTCTATTGTTGGAATTGACTGCTCTTGGAATTTAGCAGATCAAGCATTCTCTAAAAAATTTAATGGCATCAAACGAAAACTTCCACCATTACTTGCAGGAAATCCTGTAAATTATTCAAAACTAAACAAATTAACTACTGTAGAGGCATTATCTGCGGCATTATTTATTTTGGGTTTTAAAGAACAAGGTATGGAATTACTTGATAAATTCAAGTGGGGACACACTTTCTACGAACTTAATCAAAACCTTCTAAATGAATATTTGAAACTTGAAAATGAAGATCAGATTAATTTAATTTTAAAAGATTTTGGATTGTTATAGATATCTCTTTTTAAGATAAATTACTATTCCAATAATGGCTAGTATTGGTATTATCCAAAATTCATACTCTGTTTTGTTTTCTGTAAATTCTATATCATCATACAAACTGGTTGGTAATTCTGTTTTATCATTAGTTACAATGAAACTTGATTCATAAAAATCAGGTTTTAGCACAGAATTTGAGATTGCAAATATCTTGATGTTGTTTGCCCCTATTCCTAAATTTTCTGTATTTTCTGAAGGTATTTTGATAATGATATTATCTTTATCTATTCCAAGTGTCTCTGACACTATGATCTTCCCTTCACTATTTATCAAAAAATATAAAATTGAATCTGAATTATCTGTATCTATTTTTATTTCTAATTCTTCTCCCTTTTGAATAATCTTTTTCATTTCTATATTTTTTATTATTGGCAATTTTACTTTTTCAAATTCTTCCCATTCTCCAATTTTAAATGGATAAGAATCATCATTAAATGCACTAACTGTTATTGTACGTGATTCTGGTGCATATGATTTTAAATAAAATGGTCCATTGCTAATTACTGCATGATTATTCTCTTCAATCCATTTTATTGATGAATTGTATCTATTTTGAAAATATTCCAAACTTTGATTATTTTCTTTTAACGATGTAGGGATATAACTTGAATCTTTAAATTCTTGCAAATAATTTTTGATGAGACTTGCATCTTTTGGAATAATTAATGATAGCCAACTCACATTTTTACTTGTAGCCCCAGATCTTGAAAATGATACTTTCCCATCCATCACTGCTTTCTCCATTGCAGCTGAAATTTCCCATGGCATTGAACACCACAGTGCTGCCGAATCTGCAATTTCACCATCATCAAAATGCCAATAATCTACATAAACTTCAATTGTGTCTTCATCAATTTGATTCACACCAATTATTGTTTGAATCACCTGAGAAGCTCTTGGAGTAAATTCTGTGTCAAAAGTTCTATCATTTTCATCAGTTTGAGTTCCCCATTCTATTGTAAAATATAATGAATGTAAAATATCACTAATGTCCATTTTTTCTCCATTATGCCAATTACTAAATTCAAAATCAAATGTCACCTTACTTGTTGCAAGTGTATCTGGAGTGGCATTTTCCCATTTTTGTAAGGATGGATTCCAAATTTGTGCCTCTTGAGGCACAATCAGTTTTTCATTTGGTCCTACGGTTTCAACTTGCCATTTTGTTCTAACAGGAAAAGTCTCACCTGTAAATGGGTGCTTGAATGTTCCAGGGTCTGAAATTACTTCCCAAATGTGTCTGCTATAACTATCAGTTAATCCCATAACTGGATTCCATGCTCCTTGATAGATTTGTTTTACTCCCACTACAAACTCATCATTATCACTTTTAGCATTAATTGGAGTGAACCTACTTGGAACTCCTGCCCCAAAATCATTAACGATTCCACTGACATTTTCATTTGCAACATATTGATCAATTTTGCTTGCCACAAAAATTCTTACGGCTTCATTGACTCCTTCGACAACTGCTTCTTGTATCAATAATGATCTTTTTTCATCTGACTCAAAACCTCCAGAGTATATTTTTTGAGTAAGTTCATCTAGTTTGTCATTTTCATAATTCCAGTATGATGGAATATTGAATCCTGGCATATTTGAAAACCAAGGCGAATACATCTGTCCTATTCCTACAGAATCATATTTTACAAATGCAGATCGAGCCCATCCTTCAGTGTATAAACTCCACTTCAAATCTGAAGGATTTGAACCATACACTACAACAAATGCTTTGTTCAAATCTCCCAAATCCTTTTTGATAGTGAATCCTATTTTTTGTAATTCAACTGCTAAAATTTCCCCTATTGATTTTCTTACTGGATCATCACTTCTAATAAAAATTGTAATCTCTATTGGAATTGAATCCATTTGCCACTTGCCGTTAATTTTTTCTGCTCCTTTTTCTTTTAGTATTTTGGAGATAATTTGTTCTGCAAGGGCAGGATTGTATTTGAAATTAAATGATTCTAGTTGTTCAATAACTGTCAGATATTCTGGTTCTGATGGCCCATAGTACGAAATGATTGGGGATCCATACCCTCCCATCAATTCATTTACGATTAATTTTCTATCTATCAAATAATTTAATGCGAATCTAATTTCCTTACTTGAAAATGGGTTGAATTCTTCAGATTCCGCAGGATTGACCAGAATACTATATGATCCTCCTGTAGAATCGAAAACCTGTAATCCTTCTCTTGCTTGATTATCTTCTAACCTATCTGATGAAATTGTATAATAATATACATCCAAGTTTCCATTTCGTACTTCTTCTAATGCTGTATTCTCATCTAGATACTGAATGAATTTAACTGAATCAAAAAATGTGCTTTTTTCTGCAAAAGATTCATTTTGCATTACCACTACAATTGAAAGAGCTAGTATGATAACTAGCAATTTTTCCATAATCATAATTTAAGATGCTTGTAATAAAATCTATATTATATCTCCTAAAACCTATATCAAGTAGATAAATCAAAACATACAATTGAAAATTCATCCTAAAATGATTGTTGGATTGCAAGGAATCATTGTGGGTGGAATATCGATTAAGGATTTTTCTGCTGTTACAAAACTAAATCTACTTGACTCTGAAACAATTTTAAATGAATTTATAAAAAATAATATTGGAACAAAACAAGATAATTCCTATTATTTTGAGAATGCTGATAAATTAAAAATTGCTGTTGCGTTACTTGAAAAAGGACTTCCTATTGATGAAATTTCCATTGCGCTGGATTGGAAAGATTTTGAGGGTTTGACTGCAGAAATTTTAACATCAAAAGATTTTGCTGTAATTAAGAACATGATTTTGACTAAACCTAGAATGGAGATTGATGTTATTGGTATTAGATTAGGCATTGCAATTTTAATTGATTGTAAACACTGGAAGCGTTATAGTACTTCAACATTAACCACTGCTGTTAAAAAACAGATTCAAAGAACAAAACATTATGTTGCAAAAACTCCTGGGGCAATAGCTGTGCCTGTAATTGTTACTTTGTATCAAGATAAAGTTGATTTTATTGAAAGCGTGCCAATTGTACCTATTTTTCAATTCTCTTCATTTGTAGATGAGTTTTATGGTAATATTGATCAAATGAAGACTATAAGAACAGGCTAGTAATGAAAAACAAAACTCCTCCTATGACAAATCCTTTTGTAATTTTTAATGAATTATCAAGTGCCTTTGAATAATCTTCGTAAATACTATGTCCCATAACTTTTACCTTGGTTTCATTTTCTAAGATTTCAAATTTTGCTGAAGTTAACTTTGTTTCTGCATTATTTGCAATTTCTAGTAACCATTTTGAAAGTTTGTCTGCACTTGTAATCAATCCTAACTGATAGTATCCATTTCTATTTCGAGCTTTAACTGGAGCATAATGTGTATCTGATGTACAAATCTCAAGTAATTGATGATCTTTTTCTGCAAAGCTTTCAATGATTTTCTCTCTTACGCCATTTTCCATGTTGTTAGCATCTGCCCACCCAAGAAAATATTTTTTATTATTAATTTTAAAACAAACAATCCCTAATCCCCCCATGCCCAAATCCTCTGTCCATACATCCATATCATCAGAATTTGCATACCCAAATTCAATTGGAAAACTATCTTTAGTAATTAGAGTGTCTAAACAAGATTTTGCAGCCTTTAACATGTCTTCTCCATCTTCTTTTGAAATTTCTTCTCCCATGGCATTGTGACAATCTACTGTAATTGTCCTAGTGTAATTTCGATTCTTTGCATATTGTTCAATTTCTGTTTTCATGTAACTTGGAATATCTTCCATTCCATGTGGAGATAATGATAAAAATAACAATGGATTATTCCCAAATAACAATCCTACCACTCTAGCTTTGTTTATTTGAACTGTTACTGGCTCTGTGCATTTTAGCCCCTCTTCTTTGACTTCACTATTTTCTAAATTTTTTAAATAATTTTCAACTTCATTTTTTGATGGTAAATTTAATGCATGATCTGATATGCTGTGCATAACCATTGCTGATGAGGCTAAGTTTTTGTAAATTAGATATGGGATATTACTTCCTCCTACTGGATGATATGGTCCTGGATGTATTTCTGGTAATACCATTCGAAACTCTGTTTTCCCATTTGGCGATGATAATTTTATTTGAGATGTGAATACTTTGGTTTCATTTGAGCGTTGTTCCATAATTTCTTCGGCTTCTGCAAAATCGTTTCCCTGAGATGCAAGATATGCTTGAATAGTTTTATGAGTACTCTCCATACCTGGCCTTCCTGCTCTATCTGTAAGTATTGACCAGACACTTGCAATAATCAAAAAGGATACCCCATATCCTAATGCTATTGGATCACTTAGTATTGAAAACCACATGTCTTGTGGAATCAATACGAAAAACATTGCTAATGGTTGAATAAAACATATGGCCCATGCTTTTTTAATGCTTACCCCCAAAGTCGTAGTATAGATTCCTATTCTAAAACTTGCAAAAAGAAATATCCCAAAAGTTACAAAAAATAATGATGTTTCTTTAGATAATACTAAACTTGCTAACAATCCCATCAAAAGTGTAACTTCCCATAACATATTTCCAAAAAGAGATGAATGTAGTGACTTTGAATATTCTTTTTTCTTTGTAAATCTAGTATCTAGTAGTTGTGTTAATGCTAATACTCCAATTACTATTGGAATTTTATACCAAATCTCATTAGAAATCAAATTATTCAAATATCCAAAATATATTGTTAGTGAAATTGCTACTGCAGTTGCTAATGATCCTACTAATGAAAAGTAATGTGAACCTGGATTAACTAAAGTAAGGGAAAACCTGTTGTGTATATTTGCAACATCGTCTGTGGATTGCATTGTTTCTTCACGGAGCTAAAAATATATCTATTGCCCATGAAACTGCAATTAGACTAATAGGAATTGATATTACAATTTTTGGATCAATTTTAAATCCTTTGGTCTCATCTTCAAAGAATCTCATGAGACCTCCACTTGATGCTGGAAGTGGTGCTGATTTTTTCTTACTGCTCATTATAATTCGAAAACACAGATTTTAACATAAAAACCTTATTGTTTATTCTTTATTTTTTCTTTAGTTTCTAATATCAAATTGATCGATTTCAAAATCTCTTGTTGTTTTTCATGATTGCTTTCCTGTTCCAGTTCTTTTGATAAATATTCCATCTTTTTTTCCAGAGTTTCTTCTAAAGTTGATTTTGTCATTTGCTGAGGTATGTCTTTTGGAATCTCTTTTTTTTCTGGTTCTCGCCCACAACTAATACACAATGCATGTCCATCTTTCATCACTCTTACACCTGAACAATATGGGCAATGTTCACTAAGTAATGTTGCCCCTTTTAGCAACATTTCGGCAGCTTTTTTTGTGAGATCATTTGACATATGTTCTCATTAATTTTCTATCTAAAAAATCCGATTATTTTTAATTTTTGATTAGTATCCAAACAAGGCTTAATAGTGCGTATAATTGAATTTATTTCGAACGAATGGCAGTAATTTGTAATATATGTGGTCTTCCAGAAGATTTGTGTGCTTGTGGTGAACTTGCCAAAGACAGTACTAAAATTATAATTCGATTAGAAACTAGACGATTTAAAAAAAAGGGTACCATGATTGAAGGATTAGACCCTAAACTAAACAATTTAGAATCTGTTGCTAAAGATCTCAAAAATAAATATGCTTGTGGAGGAACTGCAAAAGAAGGTTACATCTTTTTACAAGGTGATCATAGGGATACCATCAAAGATACTTTGGTTGGATTGGGATTTCCTGAAGATAGTATAGAACTACATTAGAACAAATTGCAAAATTCAAATAAAATTCTACAATCACTTGGAATTCCTTTCACTGCACTATCCTCTACTTGTTTCATTTCCAATAGGCATTTTTGTTGTTTTTGAAAGTGAAATTGGTGGTGACATAAATTATGAATATCCTCTTACACATTTAGAACTTTTTGATGGGACAGAATTGTATCAAACTCCAATTGATGTTAGCATTGGTGATGTATTTGTTATATTGTGGACTTTTTATGCTATACTTTTTGTGATTGCAACATCAGGTCCAAAATATAGTTTTTTTAAATCACTTTCATCAATAATTTCTTTTGGAAAATATGATGTCAAATCAAACTATATGGTTGGCATAACAAAATGGGTCTCTATTTTGATTTTGGTCTCAATATTGATTAATTTTGTTCAAGAGGAATTTGGCATTACCACTATCCCTCCTATTGTTGATAATGGTCTTACTCAATTTTTTTATGTTAGTCTTGCACCTTTGATAGAAGAATTTGGATTTCGTTTAATCTTAATTGGAATTCCGTTATTTGTAATTTATTCTCATAAATCTTCGGTGACATATTTTATCAAATGTTTGTGGAATCCAAGCATTCTAAACATTCATGATTCAAAAAAAGCATTTTCTTTGATTGTTTTTGTTGGAATTATTTTTGGATTTGCACATATTGCTTTAGGTGAACCTTGGAGTGAAGGCAAATTTGCTCAAGCTACTGCAAGTGGTGTTATTTTAGGATGGGTATATCTTAGATATGGTTTTATTGTTTCTCTTTTGATACATTGGACTACAAATTATTTTGTATTTTCATATGCAAATTTTATTTCACAATTAAATTTTATTTCAATTGAAGATGCATTTTCTCATTCATTGATGTCATCCCTAGAACTATTATTCTTCATTACAGGTGCATTATCCATTTCTATGTTAATCGTAAGTAGATATTATTCTAAAAAAGTATCTGATCTAGAGATTTAATGCTACTTTCAAGCCTTTGTATCTATTTCTGATTGTAACTTCTGTTACTCCTGCTGCTTCTGCTACGTCTCGTTGTGTTTTATTTTCTCCATTTGTTACACATGCAACATACAGTGCAGCAGCTGCTAATCCCATTGGATCTTTTCCTGCAGAAATTTTGAGTTCTTCTGCAGTCTGTAAAATTTTTGTTGCTTTTCTTTTTGTTTTTTCAGATAATCCAGCTTTACTAGCAATTCTTGAAATACATTTGACTGGATCAACTACTGGCATCCTTAAGTTTAATTCTCTTAATAATAGACGATAACATCTGGCAATATCTTTTCGTTTAATGTTACTTGCTTGTCCAATATCTTTTAATGTTCTAGGAGTTTCTGTATCCCTACATGCTGCATATAATGCTGATGCTATTAATGCTGAAATGGAACGACCTCTAACAAGTCCTTTCTCAAGTGCTTTTCTGTAAATGTATGCTGCTTTTTCAATAACTGAATCTCCTACTGCCAGTTTGTCTTTTAGTCTGTCTAATTCACTAAATGCTTGTCTAAAGTTTCTGTCTACTGGTTCATGAACTTGACTTCTACTATCCCAAGTTCTAAGTCTTTCAATTGTACTTTTCATAGCTGCTGTGAGCGGTTTTCCAGTTGCATCTCTATTTTGAGGATTGATGACTGTTGCTAATCCCATATCGTGCATGGCAAGCGAAGTTGGAACTCCTGCTCTACTTTTATTTTCACCCTCATTTGAAAATGATCTCCATTCAGGTCCTGATTCTTCTACTTTGTCAGTAATTACAAATCCACATTTTCCACAAAAATTCTCACCAGTATTGGCATCTGTAACTACTGTCCCCTTTCCACATCTGGGGCATTTGTCTTTCGGATTTACTGTTTTCACCATTTTTTATTCCACAAAACCTTTTATGATAATATTTAACATTTTCTAATTCATTACTTATAAGTCTGTTGATCATTTGATACGTAAAATACTCATTTTGTTATTTTTTTATGGATTATTTTTGGTTTGTTTCTAAAATTGTTCTAATTTTTTCTGCTATCTGTGGCTTTTCATTTTGTTCTAGTAGAAATTCTAAATCTTCAATATTATCTACATCCCACATGATTCTTTTTATAAATACCATTGCAACATTTAGTGTGTGTTCTTTGGCAGTATTCATATGGATTTTGTAACTATCTTCATCATAATGGGTCTCCATAAGATCTACAGGCATTCTGACTAGTGCGTTAGTACCATCAAATCTTCTTGATGGCACAATTATTGCAAAATTTGGTGGGGCTTGATAATTTAACATAAAATCAATATCTTGAGTTTTGATATATGGAATATCCTGAGGAAATACAATTGAGGCATCAAAACCATTTTCTAAAAGATACTTGTCTGCAAGTGCAACTGCGCTATTGACACTTTCTTCTTTTTCATCAATTATTATAACTGCATTGAATTTTTTTCCAATTTCAATTGCTTTCTCTTCTTTTGTTATTATGATTATTTTTTCAATTTGCGGTGATATTGATACTGTATGTAAAATTTCTTCTAACATAATTTTACACAAGTTTTCTATTTGATGTGAAGATAAATCTAAACGAGTCTTTGCATTAGAGAAAGTCTTTACGGGAATTATTGCAGCTATTTTCAAGTTACACGTGAACTTGCTTTAAAATGAAATTTGCTAATGCGTCTTCAGCTAATTTGTTTTTCATAGTAATTTTTGTTTCAAACACTTTCATATCCAAACTTTCAATTTTCTTTACAAGCATCCTATCTTTAGTATCTACAATAATATTAGAACAAACATCTGAATACATCTTTGCTAATCCATATGCATTTGATTCTATTCCTGCAGCTTGCATATATTTTGCTGTAGGTCCACTAATTGCATTATCTCCTATTAATGGACTAACTGCTACTACCTTTTTCTTTATTTTTGATAATTCTTTTCTGATTCCTTTAATCTGAAGCATTGGACCAATTGATGTTAATGGATTTCCTGGAGCTAAAATAACCATCTCTGCATCATGTATTGCATTTACAGCTTCTGGATTTGGACGAGCTTTATCTGCACCAATATATTGAATTCCTTCAACCTTATCTTTTCCTCTATGTTTTACCCAGTATTCTTGTAGATGTAAATCTCCTTTTTCTGTAGTTATTCTTGTCTCAATAGTGTTATCTGTAACTGGTATGATATTTGCAGCAACTGCAAATTTCTCACACATCCATTTTGTAATGTCGCTTAGATTCTTTCCGTTCTTTAACATGTTTGTTCTAATCAGATGTGTTGCAGCATCTCTATCTCCTATTCTAAACCAAGTTGGTTCTCCAAAAACTTCCATTTGACGTAAAAAGTTGAATGTGTCCTTTTTAACTCCCCAACCTTTTTCTTGGTCAAGTAAATCTGCTAAGCCATAAACAATAGTATCGATATCTGGACAGATATACAGCCCATAAAGCCAATAATTGTCTCCAACATTACTAATTACGTTAACTTTTGATTCTTGAGAAACCAGTCCTCTGACTAGCTTAACTGAACCTGTCCCTCCTGCTAAAACTGTAATCATACCATTTCTCCTAAAACTGTATAGTCTACCTGCGTTACTCAATATTACTTTTTCAAAAAATAGCGATCTATTATTCGGATAAGTTTATTACTTTAGTACCCATGCTTTTTTTCGTGTCTAGGGCTATGATTTTGACAGTTTTACTCGCAGGTCTAATTATTGTTGGTACTAGTACTACTGCTTGGGCTGCCCAATTAGATGCTAGAATTAACCCTAATAATGAATCATCTCCATTTTCTATGAATTATCAAAAAACTATTTTTATTGAATATCCAAACGGTGGAAATCTATTTGATGAATTAGTTGGAAAAGAATGGACTGTATCTGGTGATGCTAATTCTTCAAATCCTGGAGTTCAAGAACTAATGGATAAACTAAATCAAAGAATTAGTAGTGATGGAAGTCATGCAAAAATTTCAGACTTGAATGTATCTTATGATTTTCATCTCAAAGCAAGAAACATCAATACATCTGTTGATTATAGAGTAATTCTAGAAGGAACATTAACTGATTATGTAATTACAAAAGATTCTCAAAGATCTTTAGTTGATATGGGTTGGAGAGGACTATCTGTTGATGGTGAGATTGTAATTGATGATGTAGAAATTAATATTCCAATAAATTTACTTAGAGATCAAGAACCTGAAGTTTATACATTCTTTGCTGGAACTGAAGCAGAAGAAGTACTCAGTATGAATCTCATTAATGCAGACTTTATCTTGGAACAACCATTAACAAATTGGCACTTTTTGTTTGATCCAACAGGAATCAATGTTGATGCTGGAACATTTGGATTAGATGATGAAATTTCTGGATTTGTAGTATCTAGTTGGACTATGGGTGAAAGTAGTATTAGGGAAGGTAGGCAAGTTGAAAGAGTCTTTGAAGCAGAAATAATCTCTGATCAAAAATATGTTGTTAGAAGTGTACAATCATCTGATCAAGGTAACTTAGCTACTGTTGGTTTTGGTGCATTGGATGTATTAGATGGACTTGAAATTGCTGGTGTCACTCCAACTCCTCCTGAGGGATATGCAACAACTTCAACTGGTGGATTCCCAATTATGATAGTTTATGGTATGGCCGGACTTGCAGCTGTTGCAGGAATTGGTTTCTTTATCTTTAGTAGTCGATCACTAAAAAATGAAAAACAAGGTCAACAAGGAATTGATCCTAATAGACTTCAAGGATATGAAACAAGTGCATCATCTGGTGGTTATCAAACCAATAGGGGTGAAGCACAACTAAAAGATGATACTGATTATCAGCAAACTCGAAGCGTTTATGAGGAAACTCAACAACAAAATCCTCCCCCAACCACTTCTACTACTCAAGAGGCAGCATGTGGATGTGCAGCATCAGCAGAAATGGGTTCAGAATGTGATTGTGCAATGCAAGGTGCATGTCTTTGTGATGCTACTTGTGGTTGTAATGCAGAAATTTGTAAAGAACAAGTCCGCTCAATGAGTTAGAATTTTTAAAAAAATCATGTGTGCTGGGAGTAACCCTTCTTCTGTTTTCACGATATTTCGCTTTGCAGCCTACCTGAACTTAGTACAGGAACTTTGAGTTCTGTTTGGCCTTGCTCCATGTGGGTCGGCTTTTTTCATTCCTTTTATGGAAACCTCAGGTTTTGCCATCACTGTGCGCCATATTGGATTTTTTTCTGCTCCGTTGCCAATCATCTCTGATTATCCATCTCCGGATCACATTTCCTGTATGGAGGAAGGAGTTTCCTCTGCCGTAGCAGTGTGTCGTGCTCCAGCTCACATAGAAATTATATTCATTGATTGCATTTGAGTTTTACTTTTCAGGTTTTGTGCCTGTTATCAATAAAGTCCCAAACTCTCTTTTCCATTTCTTTTTATTTTTCAAATCTTTGATATGTTTTGTTTTCACTTTAAATCCTGTATTTTGAAACAATTTTTTCCATTCTTTTTTTGAATGAAGATGCATCTGTATTTTCATGATATCTGCCCATCTTACAGTTGCCTTGTTATCTGTGTAAAAGTCTGTTCCACAAAAAAATTCTCCATTAGGTCTCAATAACTTGTATATTTTTTCAAGTGCTACTTCAATCGAGTCTGCATAATAAAGTGACTCCATTGAAAAAATAAAATTAAATTTTCCTTTGTAATCCCAAGATTCAACATCAGTATGAACGAACATTTCTTTGATATTTTCTTTTTTCTTTTTAGCTTGAATAATCATCTTTTTGCTTTTATCAATTCCTACTGATTTTTTACAATTACTTTCTTTTGCAATTTTTCTTACTACCCAACCATTACCACATCCAACATCAAGAAATGTAAATGGTTTATCAAATGGTATAACCTGTAAAATTTTTGAGACATTATCCCCATGTTCTTTTTCCATTAATTCGGCTCTGCCATTTTGAGCCCATATATCAAACGTCTTCCTAACTCCGTCCATGACTATTTTTCCCTTTTTACTAATTTGAAGAGTTGTCTTACTGCAAGTTTTGGATGATGTGTTGCTAACTTGATCATATTTGATAATCCAAAATCAGCTTTTATGAAATCTAGAAATTCTTCAGCTTTTAATTCTTTGATAATATCTAATTCTTTATCCCATTCGTCATCTGATAATCCAATCCATCTATCTTGAACTTTTCCAGCAGAGTTGATTTTTGATTCAATCTCTTTTCTCCAATTTTCTTCATATGGATAAAGAGCAGATTCATTTGTCTTTCCAGATTTTATTGCATCTGCTGATACTGTTCCTGCTACTCTTCCAAATTTTATTGCGTATCTAATTCCTTCTAACACAAGTGGATTTGCTTGTCCAGCTGAATCCCCTACCAATATCAAATTGTTAAAGACTGTTTTTCTTGATAGTCCATCATTTGGAATTAATCCATAATGAAATTCTATTGGAGTTATTTTTCCTAGTTTTTTAATTGGGCCTAGTTTTGATTCAATCAATTCTTTGAGTCTTTGTGTTGGGTCGATATCTGATTCTGGTTTTCCAACCCCTACACCAATTCTTACAATGTTATTTCCTAAAGGAAAAATCCATGCATATCCTGCGGGTGAATATTGTTGTCCTACCATTAACCACCATGTTTCAGGATCTACATTTTCTACTTTAGCCTCGTATTCTGCTCCTGCTCCAAATCTCTTCCATTGAGTTGCAAAACCCATTGCTTTGCAAACTGTCGAAGAAAATCCACTGGCATCAATTATTACTTTGGAATGAAATGTTGTTTTTCCTTTAGGTCCAATCCCACTTACTCCAACAATATCTCCTTTGTCATTTTTGATAACTTCATTAACATTGATTTTGAGAAAAATATCTGCTCCTGCTTTTTCTGCTTCATGTGCTAACCATCGATATGTTTTTCTAACATCTAATGCTGCTGCTCTTGGAATTGAATCATTAATAGTAATCTCATTATTTGGTGAACAAAATGAAAAATTCCTAATTGGATTAAAACAATCATTTGGAATCCCAAATTCTTTAATATTTTGAATCCATGTGACTCCACTGGTTCTAACTGTTTCTGCAATTGAATTTTCTTTTTCAAGCAGTGCTACTTTGACTCCATTTTTTGCAGCCATTAATGCTGCAGACGATCCTGCTGGACCTCCTCCTACAACCACTAAATCATAATGATGCTCTTCTGTCAATTAACTTGAATCTGTTTGCCTAGAATATAATTTTGAGCTAGTTGGAGTTATTTTTTTAAAATAGCATTGCCTGCTGTATCATTTTCCCTTTCTGAATCAAAAGTTTCCATATGTGCGGGGTCTCTGTGCATGTAACTATGAGTTTTTCCCTCTTCTTTTCTACAGAATTTTGAATGAATTGTCTCTTCTATCTTTAATGTGGTTTCATTTTCATGATATAGGCGTTTTCCACAATCAGGACATATAATCTGAGGCATAAATCCAATCCGTATCAAATCTATTTAGATGTTTCAGACCTTGTCATGAAAAATTATCCATTCAAAGTATTCATGATCCGAAACTTTAGATGTTTAGTTATTCATAATTTAATATGGATGAATCTGAAATCTCTTCTTTTGTAATGTGGTCAGTAGTTACTGGAATCATTATGATAGTTACTGGACTAAGTTATCGTGTATATTCTAGGAGGAAAAACACTAGTGTTTCTTCATCTTGAAAATTATCCTTCTGAAGCAGTTTTACCGCCATCCACATTTAGAATGGTTCCTGTAACCCAATTTGCCTCATCTGATGCTAAATACAGTGCAGCATTTGCAATATCTTCAGGCTCTCCTATCCTTGCAAGTGGCAATCTTTCTTCTAGAACTTTTCTTGCTTGAGGATCATCAAGATATGGCTTTATCATTCCTGAATTAATAATTCCTGGATTTACACAATTACACCTAATGTTTTTTCTTGCATATTCTACAGCTATTGATTTTGTAAACATCGAAATTGCTGCTTTAGTGGCTGAATATACTGCCAAATGAACTCTAGGAATTGCTCTTTCACTTGAAATAGATCCAATATTTACTATTGCGCCACTTTTAACATCTGACATTTTTGAAAGTACTGCTTTTGTAATGTGAAATACTCCTAACAAGTTTACATCAATTAGTTTTTTAATTTCTGAATCTTGCATCTCATGAAAATGTACCGGGTCATTAATTGTTCCTGCATTGTTTACTAAAATATCGATTTTACCATATGTGTCCATGATTTGATTTATTGCCTGCAATGTTTGTGATTCATCAGTTAAATCACATGTTACTGATGCAGTTAATTCTTCATTTCCTATTTCTTTTCTGGCTTTCTCCAATCCATCTAAATTTCTTGCAATTAGAACCACTTTTGCTCCTTCTTCAGAAAACCTCTTTGCAATTCCTTTCCCGATATCGCTTGATGCCCCTGTGACAATTACAACTTTATCTTCTAATCGCACAAAATTATATTATTGTCGTAGCTTATAGAATTTTTGTTTAGTTTTATTCGTGAATTTCATTCTGACCCATTAATTTTTTTAATATATTCAATGATTCCTGTATAGTCTATTTCTCCAAATCCATTTCTAACTGCGTCTTCGTATATCTCCTCTGCTTTTTTAATCATTGGCAGTTCAATTTCTAAAGATTTTGCAGTTCTGGTCATGGTATTGATGTCTTTTTTTAAATTAGCAAGCGTGAATGTTGCATCAAATTTACCCTCAATCATATTGTATGCCTTTTTTTCACTCATACCTGTTTTGAAATATGTAGAGTTTAAAATATCAAGAAAAATTTTTGGGTCCACGTTTGATTTTTTGACTAGTGTAATTCCTTCAGATAATGCAAGTGCAAGCATGGTAATCTGTAGATTCATGGCTAGTTTTACAGAATTAGCTACTCCGCTTTCTCCTAGAAAAAACACTTTGTTTGCAATTTGATCAAACACATCTTTGTGATTCTCAAAACTTTCTTTATTCCCTGATACCATCATAACTAAATCTCCTGATATGGCAACGTTTGGTCCTCCCATTACTGGTATGTCTAATTTGTGAATGTTATGTTCTAGGAATTCTTTTGAAATATTTTTAGATTCTGATGGATCAATAGTACTCATATCTGCAACAATTAATTTTTCATGTTTGCCTTCTATGATTCCATCTTTTTCAAATGAGATTTTTTCTACTGCGTTTGCATCTTTTACTACAATGATGATTAATTCTGATTCTTCAGCAACTTCTTTTGGTGATAATGCAACTTTGGCACCATTTTCTTTTGCTTGTATTGTTTTTTCTTTTGTTCTATTGTATACCGTTACTTCGAAACCTGAATCTAATAGATGTAATGCAACTGCATTTCCTAACATTCCAAGTCCAATAATTCCTACTCTTGTCATCTTTATCTATTCCACACAATTATACTCTTATCGTCGTTCCTCATTTTGAATTTCCCATTGACCATTTCTAATTCTTGACACTGCAAATTCTAATTGTCCTATGGTTTTATCCCCTCTTTTGACTTTTGCATAATCAAATTTTTTCATTCTAAATACACTTTCTTTTGGTTTGTATCCTCCTTCAATAACTTTTATTTTGAATCTTTTACTTGCTTTAATGATTAATTTTCTTGCAATTTGCACATCCCCAATCCATGAAAACATTTCAAAATCTCCAAAATTTTTGGTAGATACATTGTACCCGTATAGTCTTGCTTCGAGTTTTGTACCTTGGGCTTTTGCCTGTTCATTTAGCCATGCAATAACCTCTTCTCCGTGGTCTTTTTCTATTCCAAAGGTTTCTGAAACTCCCATCTAACAGAATTTACTATATTGAACCATAATAATCATTTTCAAATCATTGTTAAACTAAAATACCGACTCGCCTCTAAAATTTCATGCTTACAATTGATTGCAAGGATGTTTTATCGATAAAAAATGAATTAGTTGTTTATGTGGCAGACAAAGTTGAAGCATTGCCTACGTTAAAACAACATCAATTCACTTTATCTGCTTTAGATGACGATGATATTGTTGATACTAGCTCTGTAATTTCTGCAATTAAAGAATATTTGAATTCCATTGATGAAGGAAACAATTTTGCTGTAATCACTAATCATGAGACAATAATTATTACATCTATTTCTGGCAGAATCATAGAAAGAGAAACTGTGCAACAATCTGAAATGTTTTCATGTACTCACTGTGGGTTTGTAACGAGATATGAAGTTGAACTTACTGCTCATATGCGAATACATTATCTTTAAATTCATTTTGAATATTCGTTTTTCTTAATTTTCAAGATTTTTAGAAAAGTCTAAAACAGGAATCTAAATGTCTTATTTGTCTTTTTTAGATACTGGTTTTTAACAGGATCTTTATAAGCACTAATTACAGAAATTAGTTGTGGAAAAACTATCCAAAAATAATATAACCAAAGTTTATTGTGAAAAATGTGATTTAATTTTTCAATCACGAGAAAAATTTGAAAAGCATCTTGATAGTCATTCATCAAATACTAATGAAGTGTGTCCGATTGATACAGTTCTCTCAAAGTTTGTAAATTTGTTTAAACGAAACTCTTCTCGTAATTTGGAATAAGTTTTTTTAACTGATTTTTACTGTTTAACTCATGAATAAAAAAGGCGTAATTCTAGGCGTCATTGTTATGGCAATTATTGCTGGAATTGCTACATTATACTCATCACCCTCTTCTGAAACTGTAAATCTTGACATGGGACGAACACATGGTTCAATTTCTACATCTATGGGCTCGCCAATTTTAGGTGATCCTACTGCTCCCATAACTATTGTTGAATTTGGTGATTACCAATGTCACCAATGTAATAATTGGTTCCATAATACAAAACCTGCAATAACTCGTGATTATATTGAAACTGGAAAGGCAAATCTAGTTTTTGTTGATTTAGCATTTTTGGGTAAAGATTCTCCAAAGGCTGCTCAAGCATCTTACTGTGCTGAAGATCAAGGAATGTATTGGCAATATCATGATCTTCTTTACACTTCACAGGAACCTAAAATTGATGGAGGTTGGGCAAATTCTGAGAGACTCAAAGCTTTTGCATTTAGCTTGGGTCTTGATATGGAATTGTTTGACAGTTGTCTTGATTCTGGAAAATATTCAAAACGTGTGCAATATAACATACAACAAGCAAGAGCAAACGGTGTAAGTGGAACTCCTGGATTTTTCATTGTAAGCTCTGATGGCGAACAAAAACTTAGTGGAGCCCAACCCTTTTCAGTCTTTAAACAAATATTGGATCTATAGTCTAATGGTACAAATAATTAAACTCGTATACTCTAACTTCAAATACCTTCTTTTGTCCTTTGTAATTTTTACATCGATGATGGTTGGCTTGTTAATTCTGTCTGAGTATATTTTCTTGGAACCTTATGTTGTTAGTCATCTTCCTTCTGGAAGTGAATTTGGTTTTATTCTGATTGTTATAATTTCTGCATTGTCTGCATTAGTTATCCCAATGAACATATTTCGAGTACAAATTCTTAAAAGTTCAAAACAAAAAATGGGTGGTGGTATTTTTGGTTCAGTTATTGGTACTATTGCTGGTGCATGTAGTTGTGGGCCAGTTGGATTTGCAATAATCTCAACATTTGGTTCTGTAGGAGCTACTGCTACTGCATTTCTAACAAATTACGAAGTCCCAATTAGAATAATTGCCATTGCCATTCTGGCTGTTACGTATTTTACAACTGTAAAATCCCTCAAAGTTGAATGTAAGATCAATTCTCAATCTTAATGCATTAGAAATTACCAATTAGGTGAATTTTTGTAACCTTGGAATGTATCTTTGAGTCATTTGAACTATTATTGTGACATTCATTTATGTTCCAATTAGGCCTAGTAGGAGAGATCCAGAGGCCGATGAAATCGAAGATGCAGAAGATTAGTTTTTTTTAAAATCTGTATTATTGCCCTAATCCTAAAACCTTGTAAAGTCGAGATATTTATTTGCCATTTTTTTAGATTAAAGATAATGCAGAATTGGAATCTCATATTTGGAATTTTAATTATTTCTAGTCCAATTCTTTTTGCGATGATTGCATATCCTGATTCTGTATCTTGGAGTTGGAATGAAGGACGAGGTGGTTATCTCTTTGCACTTGTTTTTATTGTAGCTGAACTTGTTGGTCTCAAAATTGTCATTTCAAAGAAACGATTACTTGCAGTAATTCCTATGGCCTTTCTCACCATTTTGTATCTATTTTTCTTAGAATCTGGTTTACGAGATTACATTATTGAATCTGCAGAACAGTTTGATGTGCAATTAATTTATTCTTGGACATGGATGTGGGACTTTGTTGTAATGGCAATTTTTACTGTTGCAGCATTAACTATCTTCTTTGGAAAACGATGGATCAGAATTGCCCCTGCAGGACCGATCTTTCTAACAGGCACTGCGATAATTCTTTCACTTGATGCATTTTTCCCATATGATACACTTGGTCCACTGCAATACGTTGTTCCATATTTTGTTCAAGCAAATGTTTGGTTGGTTACTGTGCTTGATCTTGGAACTGCAGTAGCTAAAGACAATGTAATGTTCTTACGTGGTGAACATGGTTCCATGGCACTTCAAGTATTTTGGCCATCTGCAGGTGTTCATAGCATAATCATTTTCTCTTTGGTAATTGGTGCATTCATGCTAAAAATGAATATTCCACGAAACCGAAAAGTCATGTATTTTGTTTTAGGAATTATTGGTACAATTATTGTTAATCTAATCCGAATTTTTTCATTGTCTTGGTATGCTCTAAAAGTGACAACAGACCCCATAGCGTGGGAAGAATATCATAAAATTGCAGGTGAAATCATGTTTTTGCCTTGGCTTTTTGCATTCATCTTAGTTGTAATTCTGATAGAGTCTAGGCGTTTAAAAAAATTAGAATCTGAAGGTAAACTTCCACCTAAAAATAACTAGTAATGTCGCTTTGTCCTTGAACTTCTGATAGTTCAGTAACTTTAACCCCTAGTCTTCTAATTGTAATCATTTGATTTTCTAGAGCCTCTTTTAGTAGTTGGTCAGTATTTTTTTGTAATTCTTCAAGACTTGCAGTTGGACTTCTTAACATTCTTGATTTTGATTTGTTTGATAAATTTGACTGAACAAAGTGTATTCCAATAGATTTGAACATTTGATTATTTTTCATAACGACTTCATGCACTTCTTTACATAATTCTATTATGTTTTCTGATAAAAACTGGTAATCTTTTGAATCTTTTTTCAATGTTGTTATTTTACTATATTGTATTCTAGCTTCTCTTTCTTTAACGGGGTCATTATCTACTCCTCTTACTGCATTGTAAATGTAAGTTCCACTCTTTCTTCCAAATTCTTTATTCAGAGTAAAAACATCTAATTTTTTTAAATCTTGAATAGTATCTAGTTTCATTTCTGAAAATCGTGCCTCACTCTTCTTTCCAATTCCTGGTATTGCTCTAATTTTTAATGGTTCTAAAAATGCATCAATTTTATCTGGAGATACTATTGTGAGGCCATCTGGTTTTTTAAAATCTGATGCTATTTTTGAAATTAATTTATTTGGTGAAATTCCTATGGAGCAACTAAGTTTTATTTTATCTCTAATTGAATTTTTAATTTGTTGAGCAA
The DNA here is from genome assembly GCA_028439805.1 of Candidatus Nitrosopumilus sp. Classification (GTDB taxonomy): domain Archaea; phylum Thermoproteota; class Nitrososphaeria; order Nitrososphaerales; family Nitrosopumilaceae; genus Nitrosopumilus. Next base: position 52,750 of record JAMHKW010000001.1, read on the forward strand.
GATGGCTTGCATTTTCAAAACTTGCTTCAACTCTTTTTGTTACGTCTAAATATGCTTCATCTTTTCCTACATATTCAAAAATATCTGCGTTATCTTTTATTACTTCCATTGCCTTTTCAGACATTTCTGCATAGTAATCAAAATCTACAGGTAAGAACACAGCATCTTTTCTTTCCTCCAGTCTTTTTTTTGCAAAACTTATTGGTATTCCTGATTTGGCCCCATATTTTCTTGCAGTATAGTTTGCTGTAGCAATTGCACCACTATCTCCTCCCCTATCTGAAAAGACACAAACACACACAGGTTTTGATCTTAGTTCAGGAGATCTCACTTCTTCACATTGAGCATAAAAATAATCGAAATCTATGTGGAAAACTACTCTTGTTTCCAATATTTTTCTAAGTTCTTTTGATTATTACTATATTGTGTATTCATCTAAATACTAAACATCCTCACTGGTTTCATGGATTATCCTGTTTCCGTGGATGAAAATGGTCTGAATTTAAAACCTGAGAAAATGGAAAAAGAAAAATTATACCATTGCATATTCAAGGAAAAGGCGATTTTGATTTTCAAAGATTCACAAGATGTCTTAAATTGTTATGAAATTGAACAAGTAGATCTAGTCGAGCAAATTAAAAAATGCACCAATGATGATGAACTTGAAAAATTATTTGAAGACTATCTCAAAGGACAAAACCTGAAAAATTAAATAAAAGCGAGAGAAGATTTCATTATACAAGGAATAAAAAATTGAGTGACTCTAAAAAATCAAAAGACGCAGAAGATATTTTATCCGAATTTGATTCTAGAACTAACACTGAACCAACACCAGAACCTGAACCAACACCAGAACCTGAACCAACACCAGAACCTGAACCAACACCAGAACCTGAACCAACACCAGAACCTGAACCAACACCAGAACCTGAACCAACACCAGAACC
>JAMHKW010000010.1:0-23589 GCA_028439805.1 Candidatus Nitrosopumilus sp.
TGCTGCAATGAAAGTTGTTTGGTCTCAAGATGAATTGAAAACATATGTTAAAGAAGCAGCTGATGTTTCACCTGATCATCCAGTTGTAATCTCAAAATTCATGCTGAATTCACTTGAAGTAGATGTGGATGGAATTAGTAATGGAAAAGAAGTTGTTATCGGTGCAATTGTTGAACACATTGATAGTGCAGGTGTTCATTCTGGTGATGCAATGATGTGTATTCCACCATGGCGATTAAATAATAAAATTATTGAAACAATTAATGATTATACAAAAAAGATTGCTTTGACTTTTAATGTCAAAGGTCCATTTAATTTACAATTTTTAGTACATGATAACCATGTCTATGTAATTGAACTAAACATTCGAGCATCACGTTCTATGCCTTTTGTCTCAAAACTTGTTAAAACGAACCTGATTTCTCTTGCATCTAAGGCTATTTTAGATAAACCACTACCTAAAATTCCTGAAAATAAATGGCAAAAGATACACAACTTTGGAATCAAAGTCCCACAATTCTCCTTCATGCAATTAGATGGTGCAGATATTGCATTGGGTGTTGAAATGCAATCAACTGGTGAGGCTGCATGTTTTGGAAATAGTTTTCATGATGCATTATCAAAAGGCTTGATATCTGTTGGTTATAATTTACCTGACAAAGGCACTGCTCTTGTAACTGTTGGAGGTGAACAAAATAAACAGAAACTTGTTGCAACTATTGCAAAACTCAAACAGCTTGGATTCAAAATTTTAGCAACAGAGCATACTGCAGAATTCTTTGAAGAAAAAATTGGTCAAATAGAAATAGTTCACAAAATTTCAGAACCTGAAAGAAAACCAAACATTGCTGATCTTCTATATGATAGAAAAATTGATTTTATCATAAACATCCCAAGTACTTCCACATTGGAAAAATATGTTGGAATGCTAGATGATGAATATCAAATTAGAAGAAAATCTTTGGAATTAGGGATTCCAGTTTTGACAACTATTGAGTTAGCTGATTCTTTTGTAAAAACTTTGGAATGGCTTAAAGATAATGAAACTACTAAAGAACCAATTGAACCTTATGATAATTATGATTGATTAAATCACTTGATCAATCATTGACTCATTTCCAATAATTGTTCCATCCAGTGTCACTATTCTTGCTGTGGATATTGTTTTGATTTTATCTATAATGGGAGAAATTGATTTTTTGTATTTCTTTCGATGTGTTGCATAAAAATACTTGTTAAATGAAGGAAGTATAGTTATTTCTAATTCTCCTGATTTATTTGGGAATATTTTTTCTTTTTCTACTCTAATTGATACCCAAACTCTTTGCCCATTCATTACAGAATCTTCTTGAAAAAACACTGGATGTAAGTGTCCCATGATGATTTTATCTATGTGGGAAAAATTCTCTGATGGCATTGTGTGCCCATGTGTCAACAAAATATTTTCTTCAACCATGCCTGTTGAACTAATCATAGAAATATTATCTGGAACTAGTCTCTGAATATTTGCATCATGATTTCCTGGAATTAATACCACATCGCATTTTTCTCTAATTTTTTTAAAAAACATTGGAACTTCATCCCATTCGTTTCTTGAGATATTTTTAATACTTGATTTGATATCACCTAGTAAAATTACTGAATCAGGCTTTTCTGTATCTATTATTTCTGATAATTCTTGAATTGTTTCATTTATTGTAGAATTTTTACCTATGAAAATCTCATTTGATGCCATACTATTTTCAAATCCTATGTGAATATCAGTGACTATGAGATTCTTTTTTTTACCTTCTAGAATTAATGCAGGTTTTGATGGAACTATTCTAGTTTGTAGCATCAAAGTTATACTGTCGATATCTGATTAAATCCTTGTGAACAAAGACTTTGATAGAGTTGAATCATTAGTTTCTGAAAAACGTGTGAAACTACATATTTTTGAGCCTAGTCAAAGAAAAATTTGGACAGTTGTAGGTAAGGGTGAAGAACATTGGATTGATCCAGATGGTAGTTATTGTTCATGTCCTGGGTTTTATTTTGGAAAATTAAGTGGGAAAACTGTTTGTTATCATTTAGAATCTGCAGCACTTGCTCAAAAAGAAAACAAAATTGAAAAAATTATTTTCTCTGATGAAGAATTCTCTGATTTTCTTTCAGGACTGCTTTCTGATTTGTAGTATTTTGTTATTCGAACGTGTTAATAACTAGAAATCCTATTAAAAATTATGGATGAAGACCAACAAAATTCTGAAATTGAAAAGATTGCCAATCTAATGATTCATGATGGTATTTCTCCTGATGAACAAGATAGTGCAAAATTAAAAAAATACAAAAATCAAATTAAAGAAGATTGTAGTCTTGATGATGAGGAATCAATGAAACTAGTTTATGAGGCACTTCTTTATAGAAAATTAAAAAATTCTGATTCTGGTGATATATTAGAAAAAGGTAATGACTTTGGTGCTGGTTTCAGTTGACTTTACTCTAATGGAATAGAGTCGATATCATCTTTTGAAACCCCTTTCCAAAGACCAACCATTCCTTCTGGCTCTACTTCCTCAACTTTTGTAATTTGTTGAATCTTGATGTGGTCTGGATTTGGTGGCATCCATAACATTGCCATGTAATCTCCTACATTTCCGACTTTATTTGGTAAAGCCATGGTGACTTTGTCTTCTGTGAATCCTTTTGTAGCAAGTGCATTCATTGCTTTTTCTTTCAGATCCATTCTTCCATGTAGGAATAGATAGATGTCTTTTTGTGTATCAATTTCTGTCATGAATTCACTAATTTTCTAAACTAAATCGATCTTCCTGATCTAATGTGCCAAAAAGGGTTAAATTAGAATGGAGAAAAATTTTAACTATGAAAATCTTCACTGTTGGAAGCAAATCCTTTGTAACTAGTTTTCAATTGGCTGGAGTGCCAGGTATCATTTCTGAAACCCCTCAAAAGGCTTTAGATGAAATTACAAAATTAACAGATGATGCTGATGTTGGCTTGGTTCTTGTCAGTGATGATATTACAGAATCTATAAATGATGAATTAACTAAACTTCGAGCTGAAAAATCTACTCTTGTTTTTGCATTACCTTCAATTGGAAGTGAAAAAACTGAAGTTGATTACAGAGTAATGCTAAAGAAGATTCTTGGTGTATGATCTTTTAATCTACTTATAATCAACATTCTAATGCTTTACCATGAAAACTGCATCTGTTAAAGAACCATCTGTTATTTCTATAGATGAATCTGAAAATCCACAGTTAGGTTCTGGTGATATTTTAGTGCAGATGAATGCATGTGGAATTTGTGGTTCTGATTTGGAAAAAGTTTTTGGTCAATATGGGCAACCATCTATGCGTTTAGGTCATGAACCTGCAGGTATGATTTTAGATATTGGTTCTGATGTAACAGAATTCAAAAAAGGCGATAGGGTGTTTACACATCATCATGTTCCATGTTATGACTGTCATTTGTGTAATCATGGTAATGAAACAATGTGTAAAAAATACTATGAAACTAATCTTTCTCCATGTGGGTTATCTGAAGAATATGTTGTACCTGAATGGAATGTTACTCATGGCGGTGTTCTAAAAATTTCTGATTCTCTAAGTTTTGAGGAAGCAGCAATGATTGAACCATTGGCATGTTGTGTGCGTGCATGGACCAAATTTCCTTATCAACAAGGTGATTCAACTGCAATTTTTGGTGTTGGCCCTACTGGAATGATGCATGTGATGTTAGCTCAAGCAAAAAAATTCTCAAAAATTTTCTGTTTTGATGTAAATAATTTTAGATTGGATTTTGCAAAAAAATTTAACATTACTGAATCCATTAACTCAATGAATGAAGATAGGAAACAAAAAATTCTAGACAATACAGGTGGAATGGGAGTAGATGTAGCAATAGTTGCAACTAGCAGTCTGACTGCACTTGAGGACGCCATTGACATGGTAAGACAAGGTGGTGCAGTTATGATGTTTGGTGTTCCTTCAAAGGGCTCAAAACTAAATTTGGATATGAGTAAAGTCTATTCAAAAGAGATCATTCTTGTTACTAGCTATGCTGCCTCTGATAAAGATACTAAAGATGCCCTTGATCTCATTGAATCTTCTCAAATTGATGTTAAACAACTAATCACGCATACATATCCAATTACTGATTCTCAAAAAGCATTTGATCATGCACGAAGTGGTGACAATGCAATGAAAATAATCATTACAAAATAAGAAAGGCTTAAGAAAGGTATTTTCATTATTTCAAAATCGAAGAGAAATGGATTGGGGATTAAAAAATAGAATATCACAAATCATTAAACCACATGATAATCGTGCATTGATGTTAGCAGTTGATCATGGATATTTTCTTGGTCCAACTGAAAAATTAGAAAATCCACGGAAAGTAATTGCTCCGCTTTTGAAATACTGTGATTCTTTAATGGTTACAAGAGGTATTCAAAGAACATCTGTTCCTGCAACTACTGAGACTCCAATAGTGTTGAGAGTATCTGGAGGATCAAGTATTATCGGTGAGGACTTGTCTAAAGAAGATATCACCGTCTCTATCCAGGATGCAATTAGACTTAATGCTAGTGCACTTGCAATGTCTATCTTTGTTGGCTCAAAATATGAAAATCAAACTATTACTAATCTTGGAAAATTAGTCAGTGAAGCCGAAGCATATGGAATTCCTGTTTTAGCTGTTACTGCAGTTGGGAAAGAATTAGGAAAAGATGCCCGATATCTCTCATTGGCTTGTAGAGTTGCAGCTGAACAAGGTGCACATATTGTTAAAACATACTATTGTGATAATTTTGAAAAAGTTGTTCAATCATGTCCTGTTCCAATTATTGTTGCAGGTGGAAAGAAAATTTCAGAACGTGATGCATTGCAACTAACATACAACTCAATCAAAGGTGGTGCAGTTGGAGTTGATATGGGTCGAAACATCTGGCAATCCGAACATCCGGTTGCTATGATTAAGGCAGTACGATCTATAGTTCATGGAAATTCAACTGTTGATCAAGCATACAACTTGTACAAAAAACTAGTTAGTGAAGGCCCACAAAAGAAACAAAATAAAAACAAACCTAATCAAAATAAATCAAACAAATCAAAACCTACACAAAACAAACCTAATCAAAATAAATCAAACAAATCAAAACCTACACAAAACAAACCTAATCAAAATAAACCTCAAACCAAATCTGTTCCTACTAAGAAATAGATTATCCATCTATCTTTGATAGATGAATGTGTGCAATTTTCCATGTTGGTTTTTTTACCAAAACAAATGTTGCACGTCCAGTAATTACCATGTGTTCTCCAGTGTATGCTTTATTGTCAACTAGCATTCCTTTTTGAATTAATTCTAATGCGACTACAGCTGTATCTCCAAAAATACTAATTTTTGGATTTTTTATTTCATAAGTGTAATCTGAAATACTTACAAATCGTAATTCTTCTAATTCTAATGTGGTTTGATAATCTTTAAGATCATATGGTGGTAAATCACTAAAACTTGAAAATTTTGGATCATTAAGATGGATGTCTTTTAATGTTGATATCTCTTTTGTTACTCCTGCTTGAAACAATGTTTCAATAATTTTTATAATTTCTTCATTATCTGACAAAACAACCAATTTCAAATATGTAAATTATTAGTTTAAGTCTTCGCACAATATGGGTGAAATCTCGATTGTTTTTCTGATAATCTTTATTAATTATCAATTCGTTTTATTTTTTGATTTCAATGAGCAGAAAATTAACTGGACCACTTGGCAATAACTTGCAAGTTGTTGTTCTACTGTAAAGTTTGCTCAAAATTTTAACACATTAAAATTATGGAGATTGAATTGATGAATAAAATGGAAACTATGACTGGTGCTAAGGCCTTGATGGTGGCTATGGAAAAGGAAGGTGTCAAACAAGTGTTTGGCTTACCGGGAGGTGCAAACCTTCCAATGTATGATGAATTTGCTAGATGTAATATTAGACATATTTTGGCCAGACATGAACAGTCAGCTGCTCATATGGCTGATGGATTTGGCCGAGTTAGCAGAAAACCAGGTGTATGTTTTGCAACATCAGGACCTGGTGCTACTAACATATTGACTGGGATTGCAACAGCGCAAGCTGACTCTGCACCAATGATTGCAGTAACTGGTCAAGTACCCGTAGCAATGATTGGAAAAGATGCATTTCAAGAAAGTGATATTATTGGAATGGCAAACCCTGTTGTAAAATATGCATATCAACCAAGAACTGCAGCTGAAGTACCAGAGGCTGTAAGAAAAGGATTCTATATTGCAGAAACTGGTAGACCAGGACCTGTATTAATTGACATTCCAAAAGATGTACAACAAAATGAAGCCGAGATGGTATTTCCAGATGAATTTAGAATACAAGGTTATCATCCTTGGACTGATCCTGATATTGTTGCATGTGAAAAAGCAATTGATATGTTACTCCATGCAGAAAAACCAATCATCTTAGCTGGTGGTGGAACTATTATCTCATCAGCATTTGCTGAATTACAAGCTATTGCTGAAACTCTTATGCTTCCTGTAGTTACTACTTTCAAAGGAAAGGGTGCATTTCCTGAAACTCATCCTTTATCATTAGGTCCAATTGGAATGCATGGACATGCAGAGGCAAACAAAATGATGACAGAAGCTGACTGTGTATTAGCAATAGGTACTAGATTTTCTGATAGATCAGTTGGAACCTTTGAGGCATTTGAAAAGAGGCTCAAAATTATTCATATGGATGTTGATCCTGCAGAAATTGGTAAAAACCAAACAGCACAGGTTGCAGTAGTTGGCGATGTTAAAGTATCACTTAGAATAATGATTAAATTACTTTTACAAAGAGCAGTTAAAAAAACTGAAGAGTCTCCTTGGGTAAAACATGTCAAAGAGACAAAAGCTTACTGGAAAGAAAACTTAAAACTTCATCCAGGTGAAATGGGTGCAGCTAAAATTTTACGTAAACTCCGTGAACTATTGCCTCCAGAAGCTATTGTAACTACTGAAGTAGGACAACACCAAATGTGGGCATCATTATTTTATGATGTAATTCAACCTGGCACTTTCTTTAGTTCTACTGGGCTTGGTACGATGGGTTGGGGATTTCCAGCATCAATTGGTGCAAAAGTAGCACGTCCTGATGTTCCTGTAGTGGATATTGCAGGTGATGGTAGCTTTGCAATGACTGAAAACTCTCTTGCAACTGCAGTACAAGAAGACATCCCAGTAATTGTATTCATTTTAAACAACTCTTCATTAGGAATGGTAGCTCAATGGCAAAGAACTTTCTATAAAAGACGAATGATTGGAGTTGAACAAAATCAATGTCCAGATTATGTAAAATTAGCACAATCTTATGGAGCTCAAGGACTTAGAGCACAATCCATGAATGAACTTGATAAAGCAATCAAAGAAGCATTAAGCAATAATGTTGCAACTGTAATTGACATCCCAATTGATCCTGAAGAAGACGTATTACCATTTGTAGCTCCTGGAACTTCGCTTGCGGATATGATCTTACCATCATAGTGATTAATCATGTGGGCCATTCTTTCTTTAGTAGTTGAAAACAAACCTGGAATCTTGTTTAAGGTAACTCATCTTTTCCGTTCAAGGAACTTTAACATTGATAGTATCTCCGTAGGCGTAACTGAAAATCCAGATTATTCTAGAATGACTATTACTACATTTGGTGATGAAAAACAAGTAGCACAAATTGTAAAGCAACTCGATAAAATGATTGATACAGTAGAGGTAAAACACTTAGATGAGCACAAAACTGTATTCCGTGAACTTAGTCTTTTTAAGATAAAACTTAGTAATGCTAATGACAGTATGGAAGTTAACAAAATCGCTAATGCATATGGCGGAAAGGTACATGATGTGAAAAAAGAATCCCTCATGGTAGAATTAACTGCAACTCCTGATCAAATTCATGCATTTGAGGAATTAGTAAAACCATTTGGAATACTTGATGTTGCACGAACTGGTGTTGCAGCTTTGCAACGGAGTGGGTCATGAAAATTAGAATATTTGATACAACATTAAGAGATGGTGAGCAAACTCTCGGGGTTTCCTTATCTCCAGATCAAAAATTATCTATTGCCAAAAAACTTGATGCACTTGGTGTTGATGCAATTGAAGCAGGGTTCCCAGTAATCTCTGATGGTGAATTAAAAGCAGTCAAGATGATTGCTAGTGAAGGACTATCTTGTGAGATTGCAGGATTAACGAGAACTATCAAAAAAGATATTGATGCTGCAGTTGATGCTGGATTAAACTATATTCATACATTCATTGCAACTTCTGATATTCACTTGGAGCATAAACTCAAAATGACTAGAGACCAAGCACTTGAAAAAGCAATTGAAGCAGTAGAATATGGGAAATCACTTGGTCTTCAAGTTGAATTTTCAGCTGAAGATGCTACAAGAACTGATAGAGAATTCTTAAAAAAAGTATTTGGTGAAGTTGCAAAAGCAGGAGCAGACAGAGTTAACATTCCAGATACCGTAGGATATTCTACTCCTGAATATATGGCGGAATTAACTCTTGATACAATTGCTGCAACAAAACTTCCAGTAAGTGTTCATTGTCATAATGACTTTGGTTTAGCAGTTGCAAATGCATTATCTGGAATTCATGCTGGTGCATCATGTGCACATGTTACAATTAATGGAATAGGTGAGCGTGCAGGAAATGCCTCATTAGAAGAGCTTTCTATGGCATTACAATGCTTACCACATAAGCAAAAATATGAAACTAACATCAAATCTGAATTAATCTATGATACTTCACGATACATTTCAAAAATTGTAGGAATTAAAGTTCAACCAAACAAGGCAATTGTTGGAGATAATGCATTTGGACACGAGTCTGGAATTCATACTCATGGTGTACTCAATAACCCTCTTACATACGAGCCAATCAGTCCTGAATTAGTTGGAAGAAAGAGACGACTTCGTGTTGGTAAACATGCAGGAATTCATGGAATGAATGCAATGCTTGCAGAATTTGGAGTAAAACCAACAGATGAACAATCGCAACAGATTCTTGATAAAGTTAAGGTGTTAGGTGATCAAGGAAAACAAATCACAGATGTTGAATTACTCTCTATTGCAAGTGAAGTTTTAGGTGAAGAAGGAATTAAAAGAATTGTTCAATTAACTGGATTTTCAGTATCTACTGGAATTGGAACTATGCCTTATGCATTTGTGAAATTAAATATTGATGGAAAAGAGTATACTGGAACTGATCATGGTGTTGGTCCAGTTGATGCCTCACTTAATGCAATTCAAAAGATTACTGGAAAAATTTCAGAGATTAGAATCAAAGATTATGCTTTAGCATCTATTTCTGGTGGTTCAACTGCATTATGTGAAGTTACAATTAGTGTTGAGGATGCACAAGGAAATAGAGTTTCAGCAAAATCAGTAGGTGAAGATATTGTAACTACTAGTGTTCAAGCAGTAATTGATGGTATTAATAGAATCATGCTCAAAAAAATGCTAAAAGAAAAACAGGTTAACTAAATCCTAAAATCTCCCTTGATGTGAAGTATTACTATGTATAAAATATCATTAATTACTGGCGATGGAATTGGTCCTGAATTATCTGAGGCTGCAATTTCTGTATTAAACACCATTAATGATAAATTTGATTTAAAATTTGAAATCACTAAATTATCTGCTGGCGATAAAACCCTTGAACAAACAGGAAAGGCACTTTCTGATGAAACAATTAATGTGATTAAACAATCTGATGTATGTCTTAAAGCGCCTGTTGGTGAGAGTGCAGCTGATGTTATTGTTGTATTGAGACGAATACTTGATCTTTATGCAAATATTCGTCCTGCAAAATCATATCCACATATGCCTGCCTTACGTGATGACATTGACATGGTAATTGTTCGAGAAAACACCGAGGATCTTTATACTGGTAAAGAATTTCGTGTAGGGGATGCTGCAGTGGCATTAAGGATAATTTCTGAGGCTGCATCAAAACGAATTGCAAAATACGCATTTGAAACTGCAAAACAACGAAATTCCAAGAAAAAAGTAACATGTGTTCATAAATCAAATGTTATGAGAGTTACAGATGGATTATTTGCTAAAGCATGTGCTGATGTATCAAAGGATTATCCTGAAATTGCATTTGAAGAAATGTATGTGGATGCATGTGCTATGAATTTAATTCGTCAACCACAAGAATTTGATGTCATAGTTACAACAAACTTGTTTGGTGATATCCTCTCTGATGAATCTTCTCAAGTTGTAGGGGGATTGGGAATGGCACCTGCTGCTAATATCGGTGATAATTTTGCATTGTTTGAACCAGTTCATGGTGCTGCATTTGATATTACGGGGCAAAACATTGCGAATCCTTCATCATTTTTACTTTCAATTAAAATGATGCTTGATTGGCTTGGTGCTAAACATAATGATTCAAAGTGTTTTGAAGTTGCTCAAAAATTAGAATCCACAATTTTTGATTTAGTAAAATCTGGTGTCAAGACAAAAGACATTGGAGGTGATAAAACTACTACTGAGTTTACTAAACAAATTACAGATAATCTCTAAAACAGAATATTTTTTTCCACTTGTGCGTAATTTTTACTGATCATTTATTATCCAGTAATTTACAATTGCAAGAATCATGGTAGCAGAAAAATTTGATGAAGAATGTCTTCTTAAAGATATTCAAGCTTCTAAATTAGCTGCGGCAATTACAAAACTTACTTGGGGTTGGAATAATGTTGCAAATCCACTTAAAGAAGCTCATGAACTAATGACTGATTATAGAAAATTATCTGTAGAAATTTCTGAATATGAACAAAGAATGGGTTCAGAACTTGGTGTTTATCAAAAAAATCAAATTGAAGATACTATGCATGATTTAGAAAAATTAATTCCTGCATTAGAAAAGAAAATCACTCCTTCTGAATTTATCGAAAAAAAGTTTGAGTAATAATTATTCATGCGTAATTTTTACTGATCATTTATTATCAAGTAATTTACAATTGCAAGAATCATGGTGGCAGAAAAATTTGATGAAGAAGGATTACTCAAAGTAATACATGCTTTTGAATTATCAGAAAAAATTACAAAACTTACTTGGAATTGGAATAATTACCCAGACTCTATTGAACAAGCGCATGAACTAATGAGTGAAGGACAAAAACTTTTTGTAGAAATTTCTGAATATGAACAAAGAATGGGGAGTAATCTTAGTATGTATCAGAAAAATAAAATTGATGATGCAGTAGATGATTTAGGTAACCTTATCCCTTACATGAAAAACAAGATCAAACCTTCTGAAATTTTAGAAAAAACTGATTAAATAACTCTACATTTTTAGAAATTACCAATTTTTATTAATTAGATATTTTACCTTACTGTAAATGGTCGTTTGTTGTATTTGTAAGGTTGTCACTGGAACACTCAAAATTACTGATGGGAACCCTGCATACAAAGGAAAGCCAATTTGTAAAGAATGTAGTGACTATCGTAAATTATTAAAAGAAACAAAGTAATCTAGTCTGCTTTTGTTTTGTTCTTTTTTGCCCATTCTTCGTACATCTTGATTAACTCATCTACGTCTTTTCCATCCTCAGAATAAGTTAGAATTACTCCAAATGTTCCTTTTTTATCATGTCCTCTTGCAAAATAACCCCAAAATGAGTCTGGTAATTTTTGAAAATTACTTGAATCATGCGATACGCCTATCAGATTGTTTCCAATGACTTCTACCACTTTTTTTGCATCATTGTCTTCGATCATGATGAAATGTATCTTCTATTACAATAAAAATTGAATTACTATGGACTTAATCTGTCAGGATCTCTTGGATACAAAACCACTTCACGTACATTATCTACTCCGATAAGTGTGGTCATCAATCTATCTAACCCCATTCCCCATCCTGAATGAGGTGGCATTCCCCAATCAAATGTTTTTAGATGGTCTGTAAATTGTGCAGGATCTAAATCTTGTTCTTTTAATCTAGTTTTCAACATCTCTGAATCGTGAAGCCTAGTTCCACCAGAGGATAATTCTAGATATCCATATTGTAAATCAAATGAGCGTGATAATGTTGCATCATCATCTTTTTCTCTAATGTAAAATGGTTTTAACTTCATTGGCCAGTCAGTTAAAAAGTAAAATCCTGGATGGTTATTTCCAATAATTCTAAGATGTGAATCAAGTAAATCATCTCCAAATTCTACTTTCTCTCCTGCTTGTTTTAATTCTTCAATACATTGATTGTATGTAATTCTTTCAAATGGTGATGATGGAACCTCTATGGTGTGCTCAATTAGTTCTTGTTCTTTCTTACAATTTTCAGATGTAAATTTGTAAACATCCATTACTAGAGATTCTAAAACATCCATAACATCATTATAGTCCATAAATGCTGCTTCAATGTCAATGCTAGTAAATTCACTTAGATGTCTTCCTGTGTGGGAATTTTCTGCTCTGTAAAAATTTGAAATCTCAAATACTCTTTCTAATCCAATTGTCATTTGCTCTTTGTATAATTGTGGACTCTGAGCAAGATATGCAGTTTTTCCAAAATAATCTAATGAAAATAGATTTGCTCCACCTTCACTTGCACTACCTATGATTTTTGGTGTAGTAATTTCTATGAATTTTTTTTCTGCTAATGTTTTACGTAATGATTGTAATACATGATGTCTTAATTTGAAAATTGAAGCTGTTCTTTGATTTCTCATATCTAATGCACGATGATTTAATCTTGTGTCGATATTGCTTTCTAGTCTTCCAATTGGATCCACTGGTAACGGATGAATTGCTTTTCCTAGTACATCGATTTCTTCAGCTTTAATCTCAAAAGCAAAATCTCTTGCTTTTGTTTCTTGTACAATTCCTTTTACACTTACAACACTTTGACGATTAATTTCTCCTAGACTCTCATTTAATTCCCCTTTTACAATAATTTGAGAAATTCCTGATACATCGCGTAGTGTGATAAATGTCATCTTACCTAGTTTTCTTAAATCTTCAATCCATCCACCTAACACCACCTGTTTTCCAATTAGTTCAGTTGTTAGTTCCGATATGTCGTGAGTTTTTACAAAAACCATGCCTATCTTTTATCCTCAAATTCTATCTCAATGTCAAGGTTTCGGGCATTTTTTACAATCTGTACAACTTTTTCTGTATTTATGGGAAACTTTGGTGTCCATTTCCCTGAAATCACTGCTTTGGTCTTTTGGATTGTTCCAGGAGCCCAAACTGAATTAATTGATAAAATTTTTGTTGGAAAGAATAAATCTTCGATAAATTTTTTATCTGTCTCATCTGCCTCTACTAGCCAAATCTTACCCTTGAATTGATTCTGAAATAATTTGTATAATACGCGACTTTGTCTGATTATCCTTATGTCATTTTTTGCTAAAGATAACACAAAATTTCCCTCAAACTCTTTACAGGAATAAAGAGTAAAATTTTCAATTTCTTTATTTAATTTTGCACTTTTTGCAAGAATAATTGATGCATCTACATCTGCTTGTGTGATTCTTCCATCATCTACTTTTCTCTCACATTGAGGGCAAAGAACCGCATTTTTTGCATCAAAACTACAAATTGGGAGCTTCATCTGAATCGACTTTTATCGTTCTGATAAAGTTGTTTATATCCCTTAGTGCAAAACAGAAATTATAGTTGTGATCTAAGAAAAACATGACATTTCTAACTGTTAATGGTTTATCATCAAAGTATTCTTCATCAAATGGTCCCGTTTATGCAGTAGATGATGTTGATTTTGAATTAGATGCTGGACAATCAATAGGCATTGCTGGTGAAAGTGCATGTGGAAAAAGTACATTGGGATTATCCATTATTCGAATGCTCTCTGGTGGTAAGACAACTGGTGAAATCATATTTGATGGAAAACCAATTTTAGAATTAGATGAATCTGATTTTAATAAAAACTATCGTTGGAAGAAAATTTCTATGGTTTTTCAGGGTGCCATGAATTCACTAGATCCTGTTTTTACTATTAAAGAACAATTCGTTGAAATTTTAAAAGAACATAACTTTGATGGTGATTCTAACAAAGTGATTTTAGATGCTATTCAATCAGTCAGTCTTGATGAACCAGTTTTAAAAAAATATCCTCACGAATTAAGTGGGGGCATGAAGCAAAGAGTTGTTATTGCAATGGCGTTGTTGTTAAAGCCAAAATTTGTAATTGCTGATGAACCAACTACTGCACTTGATGTATTAATTCAAGCACAGATTGTAAATTTATTAAAAAACCTCAAAAAAGGTGGCATGTCTTTTATGCTAATTACGCACGATTTGGCAGTATTATCTGAAATTGCTGATAATATTGGAATAATGTATGGTGGGCACATGGTTGAATTTGGTTCTTCTGAAGAAATTTATAAAAATCCAAAACATCCTTACACTCAAGGACTCTTAGAATCCATTCCTACCCTAAACGGAAATACTCCTAAATACATTAAAGGAATTCCTCCAAGTTTACTTGTTGCTCCAACAGAATGTCGATTTATAGAAAGATGTCCTTTAGCAATTGAAAAATGCAAACAAATTCCTCCAAAATTTAAAACAAAGACTGGATATGTTAGATGCTGGCTTTATGAAGATGAAAAATAATTTTATTTTGAATTAAGATATTCTTTATCAATTTTTTCTAAATATATTTCTTGAATCTGTACAATTTCTCTTTGAACTGTATTTTTACAAATCATTTTTGCATATTTTATCAAGTCTGGGTCATCTTGTATTTTTTCAAATTCTTCAATTTTTTTAAAAGAATCTTGTTCGAATTTCATTATATCTTTGAGTTCTTTACTTATTTCTTCAACTTTCATTTTTTTATAATCTTTTGAATTTGAATTTCTGAAATTAATCTCATCAATTAATCTCTGAATTTCATCTGATACTTCCATATTTTTTACATAATTTAGTTATACAAAAAAGTTATTTTTGGATTTTCTTTTTATGTTCTAAAATATGTTTCAATCCATCTGTCATGCTTAATGAATCCAAATCAATTTCACAATATGGGCACTTCAAACTTGTTCAATGTTTAAGAGTGTGTTTTTACAATTGGTAGACAAGAATCTATAATTCTTAACACTTCTGATCTAATTACTTTTTTATCAATTGATATCCATACTCTTGATTTTCCAATTGCAAAAGAGATGGTTTGAACTTTCTTTCTTTCTTCCCATACAAATTCAATCTCTCCTAAATTCTTATCAAAAAATCCCTCCAAATCGGTCTTTATTGCAATATGCGAGAACTGATACTGTGTATTTTTTGCATCCAAAAGTGGCTCCAAATCTGGTCTTCTGTTATATGCTAGTAATTCCCCACTCTCGCCAACTACGCCTACAAATCTGATAAATGGGCTTATTGCTGCTACGGAGTTACAAATTTTTTCAAAGTTTTCGTTTGTCATTTAATTGAGTTGTAAAAATATGATATTTTAATGATTATTGTGATCATATTTGTCTAGTTTTAATTAAATAGCGCCTGAAAACAATTTGATTTGTGGATTTCGTTAGTCTATTTCCATTTGCCCCTGAAGTGGGCTATCTTAGTTTAACTTTGATCAATTTTTTTGGTTCTCTTGTACCTTTTGTACCATTGCCTGGATTTTTGTTATTAGCTACAATGGCAGTTGGTGATCAATTCGATTTACATGTGTTAGCATTATTATCTGCAGTTACTGCTACTGCTGCAAAACAAATTATTTTCTATGTTAGCTATGGAGGTAGAAAAATCATTAATGAAAAAACTCGAAAGAGAATGCGCCCATTTGAAAGATTAGTTAAACGATATGGTGCAGGTGCTGCATTTTTTGCTGCAGCAACTCCGATACCTGATGATCTTGTATATGTTCCATTAGGATTGGCAAAATATAATCCAAAAAAATTTCTTATTGCAACATTTACTGGTAAAATTGTTCTTAGTTATGCTATAGTTTTTATTTCTCATTATCTTGGATTGTCATTAGTTGAACCATTTTTAGAAAACATTGATGATGCAACTCCCATTTACATTGGAATTGTTGTGTTTGGTGCAATGATGACTTCTGTTGTAATCCTACTTTTGAGATTAGATTGGCAAAGAATTCTTGGAAAATTTGCTCCATGGACTTTGGATGAAAATAATCCAGATGATGATGATTAAATTTTTATTTTAAAATTCCATAACTTATCTGTTGCTTCTTTAATTCCTATTCTAGGTGATGCAACAATTTTTTTTGATTTTATTCCTTCTGTGATAAATAATTTTGAATATTTTGTTAAATCCACTCCATAATCTTCTTTAGTTATTTTTAATGCTTGAGTTAATTTTGCTGGTCCATTTACAAGATTTTTTAAATTTGTAATTTTTCTGTTTTTTTGCATTATTTTAACTCCTTTTTCAGGTTCAATTGTACGGATTAAAACTGCACCAGCTTTAATTTTTGGATGCCTTGCTACAACATTAAAACAATAATGCATCCCATAGGTAAAATAAACATAAGCTGTTCCAACATCCCCAAACATTGCTTTGTTTCTTTCAGTAATTTTTCTAAATGCGTGACTTGCAGGGTCATCTTTGTGTCTATATGCCTCTGTTTCTGTAATTATCCCTGATACAACATTTCTTCCTATCTTTCTTACAATCCTTTTTCCAAGAAGTTTTTTTGCAACAGTTACTGTATCTTTTAAATAAAATTCTCTAGGGATCATATTCAATATCTATTTTGATCTTTTTATTATTTTTTAAATCTCTTACCAAGTCAAAGAGTTTTACAATGTCATTTTTTAGCACATCAATTAATTTTTGATTATATATTGTTGCAGCTGGATGAATTGTTAAAAAATATAGTTGATTGTCTTTTTGTACTATTTTTCCTCTAAACTTTGTAATTTCAGACCCTCCTAAAATTGAATTAAAGGCTGTATTTCCTAAAATACAGATTATTTTTGGTTTAATTATGGATATTTCTTCTTTAAGATATTCCTGGCATGTCTCTCTTTCATTTGTACTTGGAACTCTATTACTTGGTGGTCTACACTTTACGACATTTGTAATGTATACGTCATCCCTTGATATTTTTGCTTCATCTAGTGCAATGGATAGTTTTTTTCCTGCTACTCCAATAAATGGCTCACCATTTTTGTCTTCATTTTTCCCTGGCGCCTCACCTACAAAAATTACATCTGATTGAAAATTTCCTTTACCTGGCACCGCATTAGTTCTTGTTTTACAAAGATCACACTTTGTACATGTAATCACACTTTGTTTAATTATCTCTAGTTTTTGACTCATTTTCTAGTTTACACTCTTCACTGTAGCTGTTCCTCGTAGTGTTGGACCTCCGTTACCCATTATCATGGATTGCATTGGATCTCCTTTTCCACAATTAGTTATTGGCCTCACAGTGAAATCATTTCCACAGGCATCAATTGACTCAAAAAACTCTGGGGCTGTACCCATTACAATTACGTCCCTCAGTAAATCAGTAATTTCACCATTTTCGATTTTTTGTGCATACTGACATGAGATACTCCAATTGTATCGTTTCATATCTATTGATGGGACCTTCATATTTGATATCAAATAACCATCTTTGACTTCTTTTATCATCTCTTTTACATTCCAATCCCCATTTCCAATACATGTGCACGCCATTCTGATCAAAGGCATAAATCTGTAGTTTGTTGCTCTCATGTTTCCAGTAGAAGGAGTGTTGAAAATATTGGCAGTTTCTCTATTTTGCATATGATTTTTTAAAATTCCATTTTCAACTAGAGTAGTTTTTTTAGTTTCAACTCCTTCATCATCAAAATAATACCATCCTAAACTTTCTTTAATCGTAGGATCATCAAATACATTTAATTTTTCTGAACCAATTTTTTCTCCAATCTTTCCTTTCCACCATGCGCCTCCGGCCCATGCCATCTCTTTTCCTAAAACTCTGTCCGCTTCAGATGGATGACCTAATATTTCATGTGTAAGTAATGACACAAAATCTGGATTCATTACTACTGTTGCTTTTTTTTCTTTTGCTGGCTTTGCATCAATTAGTTGTGATGCCTTTAAAGCAATCTCTTGTGCACTATGTTGAATTTTATTTTTATTTATAATTTGCTCCATTCCTCCTCTTCCTCCTTCTGTTATGTTTATTGATTGTGTAAGTCCTGATTCATGAGATGTAGCTACCATATCTACTATAACATCTGTATAGTTTTGTGTAATTTCTGAGCCTTCACTATTTGTAAAATATTTTGAGTTAATTACATATCCTGGATTGATAATTGATTTAATAATTCTTGGTGTATCTGAAATAATTTTATTACATTCAAATCCTATTGACATTAATTCTTCTAATTCTGGTTTTATTAATACTGGAAAATCTATCTTTGCTTTATTAGTTGAACTTGGATATAGATTAATTTCATTTTTTCTATCTGTTCCATAATGTGATGAATTTCTTATGGCATCATTAACTAGTTCTTTAATTTGTTCAATAGAGTTTGGATTTGTAATTGAACAAAAACTCCATGCTCCTTCTTTTACTAATCTGATGCCTATCCCGACATCATTATTATTTCTGACATGTTCTATTTCTCCATCCTCTATGAGTATTGATTTAATTTCTTGTTGCTCAGCTCTTGCATCACAATATTGAGCTCCCGAATCAACAGCATATCTAATTGCTTTATCTGCTAGATCTTGTAATTCTGAATCCATAATTAATGAAATTTAGAGGGGTTCGTAAATCTTCTGTATCTTTAATGATTTGAAATTCCAGGCATGGTAAAATAGTATTCATCCTCAAAATCATAGTCTACTGTGCCTTTTTTACGTAAAAATTCAAAATATGCGGTACAATTTTCGTAAAATTCCTTATTTTTACTCTGCTCTACTTGCATATTTTCAGTGTCTAAATGTGCATTTTTTTAATAGAGTGAGTGATTCTAGGTCTAAACGTTTGTTTTCTTTAAGTAGATCCCATAGGAAGTTTTCCTTCCTTTGATGCTTCTTTTGGTAATGTAAATGAAAATGTGGCTCCTTGACCTGATACACTATCTACAGAAATCTGTCCGTTATGATTATCAATAATTCCTTTACAAATAGCTAGACCCAATCCACTACCTCCTTTTTCTCTTGTATGACTAGTGTCTACTTGATAGAATTTCTTGAATAGATTTTTTTGTTTTTCTAGAGGAATTCCAATACCGTTATCCTTTACATTAATTTTAATTTCTGTAGGGAAATCTTCTATGTTCACCTCGATCTTTCCAGAATCTTTTTCAACTGCATTTAGACTATTTTTAATCAGATTTGAAATAACTTGACTTATTCTAGATGAATCGTGATTTATGAATAATTCTTTTGTATTTGTACTTAATTGGATATTGTCTTGGTCAGCTTGTGGTTTTAGTCTTTCAACAGCACTTTCTATTGTCTTGCTGATATCTTTATTTTCTTTTTTCATTTTTAGTTGCTCTAATTCTAATTTTTGTGCATCAAGTAGGTCTGAAATTAGTGATAGCAATGACTCTGAACTTGATTTAATTATACTTACTCTTTCTTTTTGTTTAATTGTTAGTTTTCCCAAGTGCTCACTAAGTAACATGTCTGAATATCCTTGAATTGGAACTAGTGGGGTTTTTAACTCGTGAGTAATCATTGCAAGAAATTCATCTTTTGCAATATCTGTTTTCTTTGCTTCTTCTTCTTTTTCTTTAATAGTATTTGACATTATGTTAAAGTTAGAAACTAATTCCCCAACTTCATCTGCACCTGAGTATTCAATTTTTTCACCATATACTCCTTCTTTTACTCTTGACATTGCTTTCATTATTGATTCAAGTGGTGAAAGTGATTGTCTAATGACGTATACAACTAAAACAAATACTACTAAATCTATTATCAATAATATTTGAATTATGATTTGTCCTTCTTCTTGATTTGGCTATGCCAAAAAAAGATGGATTTACTGTTGTAAAAGAAGTAATGAAATATGATGCTAATGCAAAAATAATCTTAATCACTGCAAGTGATGATCAAAAAACTATCCAACAATGTTTAGATGGTGGTGCAACATCTCACATTTCAAAGCCGTTTGATTTTAAAGTCGTCTTAACCACAATATCTGATATTTTAGCAAAGTAATTTAGTGCATGAAATTAATAATAATTGAATTAAATCTTGTCAAAAATTGTTGCTGATACTAGTGTTATAATTAATGGGCAATTAATTGCTCGAATAGAATCAGGTTCTATTAGAAATTCTGAAATTATAATCCCTCAAGCAGTTTTAGATGAACTCCAATCTCAAGCGTCAAGTAAAAAAAAGCAAGGATTTGTTGGACTAGAAAAAATTCAAAAACTTAAAGAATTATCTGGAAGTTTTGGTTTGGAAATAGTTTTGAAAGGCTCACATCCATCAACTGATGATATCAAACTTGCTGGGACTGGTAGAATTGATGCCATCATTACTGATTTAGCTAAACAAAATAATGCTGTTCTCTATACTTCTGATAATGTACAGCATTTAGTAGCACAAGCTGAAGGTGTTGAAACTATTTTTCTTAAACCTATTATAAAAAATGAAACACTGGAATTCCTAAAATTTTTTGATGCCGAGACTATGAGTGTTCATCTAAAAGAAAATCAACATCCTTTAGCAAAAAAAGGAAAACCTGGAGAGTCATTACTGACTAAAATTAATGATGATATTTTATCAAGAGATTATTTGGAATTGATTTCATCGCAAATATTTGATGTGGCAAATATATCTAATTCAAGTACTATTGAAATCTCCAAGATTGGCGCATCTGTAATTCAACATGATGATTATCGTATAGCAATTACTCACACACCATTTTCCGAATCATTTGAAATAACTATTGTTCATCCAATTGTAAAACTGTCTCTTGAAGATTATGATATTTCTGAAGAGTTAATGAAACGTTTTACTGATGCTGCTGAAGGAATTCTAATTTCTGGTGCTCCTGGTTCTGGAAAAAGTACTCTAGCATCTGGACTTGCAAATTTCTATCATAATAAAGGAAAAATTGTTAAAACATTTGAATCTCCACGTGACTTGCAAGTTGATCCTGGAGTTACTCAATATAGTAAACTAGATGGGAGTTTTGATAATACTGCTGATATTTTGTTACTTGTCCGTCCGGATTATACTATTTTTGATGAAATAAGAAGACGAGAAGACTTTAGAACATTTGCTGATTTACGATTAACTGGAGTTGGTATGGTTGGAGTTGTCCATGCAAATTCTCCTTTAGATGCAATTCAACGATTCATTGGAAAAATTGAACTTGGAATAATCCCAAATGTTTTGGATACTGTTGTGTTTGTAAAAGATGGACGAATCAATAAAATCTATGAATTGGAATTAAAAGTCAAAGTTCCTTCTGGAATGACAGAGTCAGATTTGGCAAGACCCGTAATAGAAATTAGAAATTTTGATGATAAAGTGTTAGAACATGAAATCTATACGTTTGGAGAAGAAAATGTTATTGTCCCCGTCTCAAAAAGAGTCCAAAAAGTTGGAATTGAAAAGCTTGCAGAAGATAAAATACGAGAAACTTTTAAAAGATATGATCCTCAGGTTCAAGTTGAAATTTTATCTGATAATAGAGTCAAAGTACTAGTAGATGAGCAGTATATCGCATCCATTATAGGAAAAGGAGGCTCAAACATTAATGAAATTGAAAAATTTCTTAAAGTTCACATTGATGTTGTTCAAAAAAATTCTGAACATTCATCTGGAATGGCAAATGATCTACCTTTCACTTTCTCAGAATCAAATACATCATTGCTTCTAACTGTTAGTAAAGAATACACATCAATGCATGCTGATGTTTATGTTGATGACAAATATGTTACATCTGTAAAAATTGGTAAAAAAGGACAAATAAAAATTCCAAAACGTTCTACTATTGCAAGAAGCCTTATGAAACTTGCATCTTCCCAAAATGATATACAGATTTTTCTTAAAGATTTTTAAAATTTTCAATTATCTTGGGGTTTGCTTTAAGAAAAGTGATAAATTTTCTCAATTGTTTTATTGTTTTTGGATTTAGGTGATGTTCTATTCCTTCTGTATCTTTATTTGCAGTATCATATCCAACTCCTAAAATCTCAAAAAATTCTAGTAAAATTCCATGTTTTTGTCTAATCCCATCTGCGATTTGTATCCCTTTATCTGTGAGATTAATTCCATGATATTTTTCATATTCTAAAAATCCATTTTCGTCTAATCTTTGCAACATCTTAGTGACACTAGGTGCACTTACTCCCATGTATCTTGAAATATCTAATGTTGTTGCATATCCTTTCAAGTCAACTAGTTCTAAAATTATTTCTAAATAATCCTCCATCCTTGTACTGGATTGTTTTCTCTCTGATTGATGAGCTGCTTTTATCGAATCTAGTCTTTTGGAATTTTTAGATTTCATGTAATCTTTGTATCTACATCCAATCTAGTATAATTGGATGTCTTTTTCTAATAATTTTAGCTATCCTTTGTTGACCTGCAAGTGACTGTAATTGATCATTGAATCTTAACTAATTTTTTCTAAATTAGAGGCTGTAATGATTGATCCCCTAAAGGCACGACTAGATGCAATTAAGAAATCTTCTGAATCAGCTAAACGTCGAGCAAATTTGTATTCTGAAATTGCTGATATGGATGATAGGCACACTGTACGCTCTTTAGGTGCTCTTCAAAAAGCTCCTGCTCCTGGTAAAAAACTTCAGAAAATTGGGTTTTTGATGTTATGGGTTCCTGAACCTACTGGTGTTACTTGTGCAGTTGGCGGACCAATGATAGTTGCAGGACGATATCTTGATAAAAAATACAATGGTGCAACTATTCATGATATAGGCCATGAGACAAAAAACACAATGTCTTCAATCAGTGATTTCAGAAATTCTATAATCTAACGCTCTTAGTTTTTAAAATATTGATTCCGGCAATTTTTGTTCCTTTCACTGAACTTTTTGTGTCCAGTAGGGTGTCCAGTAAGAAAATTTTCTACCAAAATAAAAGCATTATTCTTTGACACTAGTGAGTTTTAGTAATTTCTAAAAATACCCATTTCTAACTTTTCTGTCATTTGTTAGCAGACTCACTAGTGAGTTTTAGCTAGTTTTGGGTTTCCTAACTTTTTTCCAAGTGAGAATATCTAATACTAACTGTTTCTCACTAGTGAAAAAAAGAGATCATGTTTTATCTTAGAGATGCGTAATAGTATCAGGAAGCCAACACAATATCGTATTGTCATAGAGTTTCCATCGTGCTGCTGGTGCATGCATAAGTGCTGCATTACGTAGAGGATGAGCATAGTTGGCTTCTGATTAGTTTTGAGCTCTTTTATTCCAAGTAAAGTTTTCTTGACTGTATTTCTTTATTTGATTTAGTGATTTAATAAAAAAAAATGTATGAGCAAACCCTCAATAACTCTTACTTGGTAGATTTTATCCTAGCAAAGCAAGAAAAATGCACCCATCCATCTAAGGAGATTTTCTATGGAAAGCCCGTATGC
>JAMHKW010000011.1:0-23110 GCA_028439805.1 Candidatus Nitrosopumilus sp.
CAAAAAATCCCAGTGCAAGTCCACTAGATGATGTTTCACCACTTACAAGAAATAGAAAACTTGCATATATTGGAATCATAGTATTGGCAATTTTATGTGCACCATTACCATCAAATTTTTTGCCTAGTTTTTTTACCTTAATAGGAGTCTAGCACCATCTGTAACTACTGCAACTTTTTGTTTTGTACCTTGTGTTTTTAGAATATATTCCAAAGAATGTTTTATGCCAGGTAAAGATACCATATCAAGTTTCTTTGCATAAAATTCTGGGAGAATTGAAACTAAACCAATTTGAAAATTCTTTTGGATTTCTGAAAGAAATAACAAATCTTCCATTCCACTAATGTATTTAGTAGGATTTCGTAGTTGTTCTAAAGTTAATCTATCTTCAATGTATTGTTGAAGTGCATCAGAACCTAAACCACCTTTACATTCAGCCACTAAAATAGCAAGACCATCTTTTTTGATTGCATTTGAACAATTCCAAAGTGAAGAGAGTGATTTTCCAAGATTGTCATTACTTGCATCTTTACCAGTACTAATTATCATTGTTTTATGTTGACTGACATCTTTGATTGAATGAGATTCCAGAATTTTAGTTGCAGAAAGAGTTTCTGAAGGATGACCTATAGAAAAATCAATTATGCCTTCGGAATTTGCAACTATTTCAATTCCTTGAATTTCAAAATTATTAGTAAATTTTTTTGCTTCTTGCAAACTTTCAGGATATTGTCCTGGAGTAGGAAGATTTCCTTGTCTTTTTGCATATGCTGAAAGCATAGATTCTAGACCAAATTTTTTGATCAGACGAGTTGAAATGGTTTCATAACCAAATAATCCATCAAATTCCATTTCAGCCATAAATACAAGATTTGAATTTGAAATAGCAATATCATCAAATTCATTAATTGAACTTCCTTCAGGTAGTCCTGCTTTAACTAAATTCAAGATTTTTTTATCAGCCAAAATTTTTGGAAATGGTTTTGATTTTTGTTCACATAAAGTAAATAGAGATGAGATGAGTTTTTGAATAGATTTTGAATTATGTAAAACTACAAGTTCCATTGGTTTTGATAAATCAAGTGTATTGAGTTTTTCATTAATTGCTGAATCTTCTAAAATTTTACCTTCAGAATCAATTTTTTGCTCTAAATTCTCTGCGCTTATATCCAAAACAACGTCTGTTATTCCATAATTTAACCAAATTTCAGGCATAATTCATACATAATACAAACCAAAATAAATCCAGTGTAGTTAATTTTGGTATGGAATTTGTTAAAGAGTTTGCAACCTTTTTGCATCAAAATAACATAATAAAATTTGGGGACTTCACACTTTCAAGTGGAAAAAAGAGTTCATACTATGTAGATTTAAGGTTAGTTCCAAGCTATCCACATGAATTTAGAAAAATGGTGAAATATCTTGAAAATGAAATTGCAGAAAATATTGGATTAGATAAATTTGATTCTATTGTGTCAGTACCAACGGGAGGTTTAGTAATTGCATCAGCATTGGCTATAGAAACTATAAAACCACTAATCTATGTAAGAAGTAAACCAAAAGATTATGGTACTTCAAAATCTGTTGAAGGAAAAATTCATGAAGGAATGAAAGTTGTCATGATTGATGATGTTGCAACTACGGGTGGTTCAGTTGTAAATGCAATTAAATCATTAAAAGAAGTAAATATTTCTGTAAAAGATGCATATGTAATTGTTAATAGAATGGAAGGAGCAGATGAAGCTTTGTCTGAATTAGGAGTAACGATGCATTCAATTCTAAATATTCTACAAATTACAGAAGTATTATATGAACAAAATCTTGTAGATAAGAATATTTTAGAAAAAGTAAAAAATCAAATCGGCAAATAAGTTTTGGCAGCTCAGACAAATGCCTTCCAATCATCATTCAGATATAACTCTGATTCTTCATTGCAGCCAGTAAATTTTGGGTTTGCTTATTTTAAAACTAATGGAAATTAATGGGCCCGAAGGGCTTCGATCCCTTGGCTCACCGGTTATGAGCCGGTTACTCTACCAAGCTGAGTTACGGGCCCCAAGCAAATGAATTTTTTCTCAGATATAAAATGTTATGAGATTAACAGTATTCTTCATAACAACTATCAAGCAACAAGTTTTGTGCAGAAATAGATTTATCTGCAATTTCAACCAAGTTAGTTGAATCAGTTGAAGATTTTTCCAAGATATTCCTCCATGATGCAGCATGTCTAACATCAGCTTCAGTATGGAGTTTGAAGTATTCTGTTGCTTCCTCATTGGTTATTCCATAGAATTCTGCTAATCCATCAAGTTTTGTTTGACTGATTTTGGGGATTTCTTTTTCAAAAGCATACATAGCACATGCACCACCTTCATAGGTATTCATTAAATCATCTAAATCAGAGATAGCTTTATTGGTTTTAGTTAATCCAGTGTATGAAATTAGTTCATCTTCAGATACACCGAGTTCTCCTGCAAAACTGATCCATGGTTTTACATGATCAGATTCTTCTTGTTGGTTTGCAATTAATTCACTAACTGCAGAATCAGGTGCTTTTTCAATAATTGGAGTCATAAAAGATGGAACTGCTTTTACAAGTTGAAAGTATTCTTTAGAATAACCTGCTAAAGATTCCTGTGTTAATTTTCCATCAGACCACATCTGATAGAATGGATGTTTAAGTAAACTTCTTTCATCAATCATTTCATCAATTCTTTTTATCATATTCATATTTCATCTCCAAATCTGCCAATAAAAAATCTTTGTGGTTTACAAAAGATTTTATGGTCAAAACACTGAATTTTCTTGGGTTCCAGTGGTGTAGACCGGTCAAGCATTTTGCCCTTTCAAGGCAAAGATCCCGGGTTCAAAATCTAACGATGAAAATCCCGGCTGGAGCACCAAGATTTATTTACTAATAACAAAATTTTTTGATCAGACCATTTTGGATAGAAAAAATATTGAAGTAAATCCATTACTCGAAACCTATGGTAAGTATATCAAAAAAATAGATCAGGCTTTAGAAAAAGAATTATCTCTTTATTCAGAATCAGAATTCATTGAACCACTAAAGTATTCCTTAGATGGCGGAAAACGAATCAGACCAATTATTTTGACTTTAGCTGCTGAATGTGTGGGTAAAATTGATGAAAATGTATTTGCAGCATCTTGTGCTGTTGAGTTTTTGCATATGGAATCAATAATTCACGATGATATTATCGATAATGAAACTATGAGAAGGCAAAAGGATCCATTTCATATTAAATTTGGATACAATACAAGTGTCCTAACAGGAGATTTTGTTCTAGGATTAATTCTTGCAATATCTTCTAGATTAGATAATGCCAGAATTACAAAAGATTTGGCCACCACTGCTATGTTAATGAGTGAAGGAGAAATGATTGAAAGCAGACTAGAGACTAGTGAGGATGTTACATTTGATGATTATCTCAAAGTAATTGAATACAAGACAGCAACAGCGTTTGAAGTTGCAGCTAGAGCAGGTGCAATTATTGTAAATGGAACAGAAGACCAAATTGAAGCATTAACTGGATATGGTAAAAATATCGGAATTGCATATCAAATTAGAGATGATTTGTTAGATTGGAAAAATGAAGATAAATTGTTTAATCTTTTAATTAAGAAAAGCTCAGACCCAAGAGATGTATTTGATAAAATGGAAGATATGCTAAAAGAGTATTCTGAAAGAGCAAGAAGTAGTTTGAGAAAGCTTCCAGACAATAATGCAAAAATAAATCTAGATAATTTAATTAAATTTACTTCGTTTAAGGCATAAGACCCAAACTAATTACTGGTGTTGCTAATTCTACAAATTTAAGCAATGGTTCTGGATATACACCAAATCCTATCAAGAAGATTGTTGAGAAAATCATAACAGCCATAATTGATTTTGGTTCTGCAATTCTCTTTTCTGTTTCTCCTTCAAAGTACATCTTTCTTGTAATCCAACCATAGTAAGCAAGTGATAATGCACTGTTAAGAACACCAGCAATTGCAAGCCATGGTGCCCACCATAATGCAGAACCAGCATCTAATGCACTACCAAATAACATCAATTTACTCCAAAATCCTGAAAGTGGTGGAACACCAGCCAATGCAAATAAAGCGATAACCAAGCCTAGAGCAGTAATTGGCATTCGTCTTCCAAGTCCTTGTAGTTTATCGATATGAGTAACAGCAAGAGTTGTAACAATTCCTGCAATTGCAATAAAGGCTGCAGCCTTCATTACTGCGTGATTCATAATGTGATACAAAGAGCCTTGTAAGCCAAGAGAACTGTATGGTGCAACTGCCAGTCCAATCAAAATGTATCCAGCATGTGCAATACTAGAATACGCCAACATTCTAGAGATGTTCTTTTGCATAATTGCTGCAATATTACCAATGGTCATTGTCATTACTGCAATAATTCCAAGTGCTAATGTCCAATCAAGATGTAAAACAACCATTCCAAGAACTACAATTCTTATTGTTGCAGCAAATCCTGCTTTTTTTGTTGCAGCTGCAAGAAGTGCAGTGATTGGTGATGGTGCACCTTCATAAGTATCAGGAAGCCATTGATGGAAAGGTACAAGTCCCATTTTGAATCCGAATCCTGCAATAAACATTCCAACAGAAAGTAATGCAAGTGGCAATAGAGAAGGATCAAGTGTAGAATAACCTTGTATTACTTCGCCAATATTTGTAGAACCAGTTAATCCATATGAAATTGAAATTCCGTAAACTATGATTGCAGAAGATAATGCACCAAACAAGAAATATTTTAGAGCAGCCTCATTTGAGCTTGGGTTCTTTTTCATAAATCCAACCAAAATGTATGTTGGAATACTCATTAATTCCCATGCAACAAACAACATTACCAAGTCAGTAGAATATGCTACTAACACCATACCAATTGTTGCCAGTAAAATTAGAGAATAGTATACAGCAGGAGAGTTATGTTTTCTCATGTAATTAAAAGAGCCAACAGTTGTGAACAAAGCAACAACTAGCATTGCTATTGCAAAGAATCCACCAAATGCATCATCAACTAATACATCTTCCGAGAAAAGAGCTGCTGTTGCTACATTATCATTGATGAATTGATATCCAACATATCCCATGGACACAATTAATGCTGCAAAGGCAATTACAGCATAAAACGAGTTAGAACCTTGTTCTTTTCTTGCAATACTAATGATTGGAAGAATAATTCCAACGGTTCCTAGAATTGCCATTATTACCAATGGGGTAGAAGTAATCTCTAACATCTCATATCACCTATATCAACAATATCAGGACTAAGAATAGTAATCCTGCTCCAAATACAAATAGATATGATTGTGAAACACCAGTTTGAGTTCCTTGTACAACTCTTGCACTCCATAAAACTGCTTTTTGGAATCCATCGTTCATACCGTAATCGATAGCTGTCTTTTCAAAGTATCTGAATACACCTCTTGCCAACCATAATGGTGTTGTAACAAAGCACCAGTATATGACGGCATTAAGATACCATCTGTTTAAGAGAAGTTTATGAAATGAATAAAAGACAATGTTAGAATTTACAAATTTCACAGGATCAACCCATCTACCAATATAGAAGATGTAACCTAATCCGGCACCTATTGCAAACGCTGCTAATGAAGAACCAACTGCAACAGGATTAAGTCCTTGTAAGAATTCTGGTAGAATTGATGCCTCTACGACATGATGTTCAGTGTGAATACCAAAAGAATTTTCAAGATAGTCTACAAACGTATGGTGAAGTCCTTCTTCGAATGATAATCCAATAAGACCAATCCCAATAGTAAGAACTGCAAGAATTCCATATGGAATCCACATTGATATTGGTGCTTCATGAATATGATGTCCTTCTTCTTCCATCTTTTCGATGTGTTTGCTCTTCTTTCCAAAGAAAACCATTCCCATCATTCTCATAGTATAGAAAGCGGTAATGACTGCAGTTAATACAGCAATTGCATATAACGGCATTGCCCATTCATTTCCAGATTCATAGACTGCAGCAAAGATTGCATCCTTACTCCAGAAACCTGTTGTGATAAATGGTGCACCCATCAAACCAAGACCAGCTGCCCACATGAATGCATATGTTTTCTTCATCTGTTTTCGTAAACCGCCCATATCTGTCATAAATCTAGAACCAACTACATGCAACAGAGAACCTGCTGCCATGAATAATGAAGCTTTGAACATTGCGTGAGAAATTAAATGGAAGAATCCTGCAGTATAACCATCAACATATTGGTAAGATAATCCTGCAACACCTAATGCCATCATCATATAACCAATTTGAGAACCAGTAGAATAAGCAAGGACTTTCTTTATTTCAGGATTGACCATTCCTTGTGTTGCAAGTAACAGTGCTGTAATTGCGCCAACCCAAGCAATAATCTCAAAGAATTGATCTGCAAGAATTCCTGCTGCTCCTAATGCAAATACAAGAGGACCTATTCTTGCAACTAAAAATACACCTGCCTTAACCATAGTAGCTGCGTGAATCAATGCAGATACAGCAGTAGGACCAGTCATTGCTTCTAACAACCATTCATTTAGTGGGAATTGTGCCGATTTTCCTACAGCTCCTCCAAAGATTAAGACAAATGCAGGAACCAAAAGTCCTTGAGAGGCCATTGTAACTGCCCAGTCTGTATCTCCGATTAATTCTTTGAATCCAAAAGTACCTGCATACAAAAATATCAAAAGCATACCTGCAATCATCATTACGTCACCAACTTTGGTCATGATGAATGCCTTCATACCAGCATGAGTTGGAGAATAGTAATCTAACATACCAAGAACAGTACGTCCTTCAGTACCAACATGATCTTTCTTCTTATCACGATACCAAAAGCTGATCAATGCATATGACGCAAGACCTACACCTTCCCATCCAAAGAATACTTGAAGTAAGTTATCAGATAATACAATCAATTGCATTGAACCAATGAAGAACATCATCCAGAACCAGAATCTTGTAATGTCTTTATCGCCTTTCATGTATCCTGTACTGTAAATCAAAATGAGGAATGAAATCCAGCCAACAACATTTGACATTATAATAGAGAGTGGATCTGCCAAGACACCAGCTTTGAGACCAAGTGACTCTATCCACGGAATTTGATTATGTATTTCACCTGCCTCTAAAGCAATTGGAATCATTGATGCTGCAGATAATGTACTCATCAAAGCAAATCCAACAGCAAAATAACCAGTTGCATGTTTTGAAAAGTTACTAGTTACGTTTTTTGATAATTTAGCAATTCCAGGAATAATTAGAGCTGCTACAAATGGAAGAATCCAAACCAACCAAGCACTTGTTGCTCCAATTTCAAATCCCATTAATTCAGTTGCCATAGTCTAAACTCCTAACACTCCATTCATGTACGGCATTATTGTTTTATAGAAAATATCTGGATAAATTCCCAGTACAATAGAAAATCCTGCCAACACCATCATTGGTGCAGTCATATACCAACTTCCTTCTTTCACATTTTCAAGATGTTCAGGAGTTTTGCCAAAGAATACACGTTTTAACATCCAGAGAAGATAAGACATTGTAAGAACAGTTGCAACAAGACCTAATCCGAATCCTATTGCTCTAAGAGTAGAACCTTCTTCAAGTGCAGTCTCTAATGCACCAGCAAAGAGAATCCATTCTCCCATGAAACCACTAGTTGGTGGTATACCCATTATTGTCAATGCACCTATCACTGCACATACTGCTGTAATTGGCATCTTTCCAGCCAATCCTCCAAGTTTAGAGATACTTCTAGTTCCAACTTTAACGATAATAATTCCAGCCATCATGAAGAGTATGCCTTTTCCAATAGCGTGTGTTACATACATCATCTCTGCACCTGTAAGACCAAGTACAGAAATTGTACCAATACCAAACAAGAGATAACCCATTTGGCTTATACTAGAATAAGCAAGAAGACGTTTCAAGTCATCTTGCATAAGTGCCATTGCACCACCATAAATCATTGTAACAAGTCCCCAAATGTAGAACCATATTGATAAGTCAGCAAATGTCGCAGGTAAGAATTCGACAATTAATCTAAAAATACCATAAGCACCAATTCCGATCATGGCTGGAGACAATAATGCACTGATTGGTGTTGGTGCAGCACCGTGGACATATGGAAGCCAAATGTGGAACATGAAGACTGCAAGTTTAACACCAAGACCTAATGCAATTGCAACAGCAGAAATCATTGCAATGTCTTGAGGAATTTCTGATTCATTAATATCTGCAAAGTCAAAACTTCCAACGGTGAAACCAATCATCAAAAAGCCCAATAGTAAAACAACTGCACCTGCATGAGTCCAAAACAAGAACATCAAGCCAATCTTTCTTCTATTACCTGCACCCCAAAGAGCAACTAAGAAGAAACCTGGAACTAACATTATTTCAAAGAATACAAAGAATTCAATCAGATTTGTTGCAAGAACTGTTCCAAGCATTCCCATTGCAAAGAGAAGATAAAGTGCAAAGTAGAGTCCTGATTTAGCATTTACATAATTTGTAAGAGCAGATGATTCAACTACTGAAGTTTGTCCGCTTCCAGATGGATTGATGTTTTGTTCTTCTTCGAATTGATGATGAAATATGTGAAGCATGTATGGTTTCGAGTAAAGCACCAATATTGTAGATAGAACATAAATCATTATTGCAAAGGGTGATGCTAAACCATCCATCAAGAAACCAAACTCACCAAACTGACTTGTCCATGGATAATGTTCTTCTACGGTTCCAGAAAGTGCTGCATCAATTATTAGAATTGTTGTGTAAAGTAGAATTGCAAATGTAAACCACATTGCAGGCGTAGGACCTGCCTTTCTTCCAATAATGTATGCTACAGGAGCTAATAGCAAAGGCAGTATGACTGCCTGTAATAATGCATATTCCATTATCCTTTCAAACTCCTAAAGTCTGCAATATCGACATTTTGATACATACGGTAAGCTACGATAATTAATGAAAGTCCAACTGCAACTTCTGCAGCTGCAATTGCAATTGAGAATAAAGCCAAAGTCTGACCACCGCTATGAGGTAAGAATCGACCAAATGCAACAAGATTAAGGTTTGCAGCATTAATGATAATTTCAACTGCAAATAACATTCGAATAAAATTACGTTTTACTGCAAGACCGTAAATGCCTATGCCCAATAAAGCAACAGATACAAGTGTAAAATCAATTAGTTCGCTGGTCATTCTCCACATCCTCTCGTCTAGCTAAAACTAATGCTCCAGTTACAGAACCTGCTAAAATCAATCCCATCAAAATCAATACAGGCCAATAATATGTTACAAAGTCTGTACCAATATCTCTAAAATCAACTGCAGGTTCATCAGTAGTTATTGTTTTAATTCCAGAGTCTATGAATACAGAACCTAATGCTACCATCACTATTAACATCAATCCAATTCCTGCAAACTTTCTTCTTCTATCTTCAATTTTTTTGAAGATGAGTTCTCTTTTTACTAACATTACAGTAAACAAAATTAAAACAGCGATGGACCCAACATAGACTGCTAGTTGGAACAACGCAACAAATGGTGCATCTAATAATAAGTAAAATCCAGCAACACCACCAAGTGTTCCCATCAAAGCAATTGAGCCATAAATTAATGATCTCATTTCAAGTGCAGCAATTGCAGAACCAATTGTAATTACAGTTAATGCAAGAAATACAGCATCAGCCATGTGATGCACCTCTATCAGTGATTTTGATTTCACTGTCTTGTTGAACGTATGGTTTTACCTGAAGTTGTGCAGGAGTATAGATTAATCCCTCTTTGGAAAATGAAGAAAGTTCATAGTCATTAGTCATGTAAAGTGCATAAAATGGACATGCATCAACACAAAGACCACAAAAAACACATTTGCCGTAATCAATCTGAGGCATGATTGCTTTTTTGTTTTGTTTATGTTCTTCTGGAACTTTTACCATTGCAATTGCTTCAGCAACACCTTCACATGCAATAGAGCATAATTGACAACCAGTACAATGATCATGAAATAATAGATGACGTCCCTTTAGTCCAGCAATTCCAACGCCAGTTGAAGGATCAAATTGATATCCATCACCAACAAACTTTAGTTTCTCTTCAGGATAACGAAGTGTAAATCGCTTTATTGCAAGATGTTTGATTCCAGAATTTAATGCACGTATGATACCTGTAGCAGTTCCCATTATTGTAATCCTCCAGGTCCCAACACTCCAGCGTAAAGCAAGCCTAGTGCAATAAAGATGTTAACGAAAGCAAGTCCAATAAGTTTAGTCCAACCAAGATTCAACAACAGATCAACTCTAACTCTTGGGAACACACCTCTTGGCAATAAAATAAAGAAGATTACTCCAACAGTTTTGAGAACAAACCAAAGTGCACCATTAAGCATTTCTTGTGTAAATAATGGTAATCCAGGAATCTTTGCAGTAACAGGGCCCATTTCAATTCCATCAGTAAGAATTTCAGCTGGGAATGGAGGTACAACCATTGGACCATGCCAACCAGCAAGGAACAAAACAACAAACAATGCAGCAAATGCATAAAGTTTCAGATAGGTTCCTAATTGAACAAGTCCATACATCATTCCAGAAAATTCTGTTAACCAACCAGCTACAATTTCACTTTCTGCTTCTGGTAAATCAAATGGAATTCTTTCTAATTCTGCAAGCATTGTGATAAAAAATACAATAGCCCCAACTGGTAAAAATACAATCCATGGAAAACTAGACTGACTTGCTGCAATTTCAGACAAGTTTAGAGTTCCAGTTAGTATAACAACGCCTAACAAAGACAAGATTAGTGGGATTTCAAATGAAACCATTTGGAATAAGGCTCTGATACCTCCAATGAAGGGATACTTGCTGTTTGCAGACCAGGCAGAAAGAATAGTAATGATTGGGAAGAATCCAATTACTGCAAATACTGCAAGTAATCCTAAATCTACATCTGCAACTACCCAACCAGGAGCTACAGGAATTAATGCAACAAATGCAGCTGCAGTTGCAACAAAGAGTACTGGCGCTGCCCAGAAAATTGGTTTATCAGCTTTTGCAGGAATAATAATTTCTTTAGAAATTAATTTTAGTCCATCACCCATTAATTGTAAAATACCTTCAACTTTTCCACAGTAGAATGGACCAACTCTTAGTTGTAATTTTGCAAGCATCTTTCTTTCAACAAAAATTGTTCCAGCAGCAAGTAATGCAGCAAAACCAAATCCAGGAAATGCCATTATTCTAAACATATCAGTTGCCATAAACGCATGAACTATAGGAAGAACACGTGAAGGATCTGCTAACCAAGTAAATGCAAGAAATGGTGTAAGTAACTCACCATCAATTACAGGCATTTCAATTACAAATAAGACCATCATAACTGCTGGAATACCAATCAATACCATTAGTAACAAAGCCCAGAAAGCATTATCAAATAACGATTTGATAAATTCACTTAGTTTGAATTTTGGTGCAATAACTGACATTTACCTATCTGCCTCCACTGGCCAATAATTTAGACTCCAATAAACAGATGGCATGTTACCAAGTTTTTCACCTTTGAGAAGATATGGTAATGCAATCAAGTTTCTAAAGGAAGGAACACTCATCTTTAATCTGTATGGTTCAGGTTTAGCATCAGAGACAATATAGTAACCTAAAGAACCCCTACCAGATTCTACACGTTTGTATACTGAATCAAATACTTTACCTTTTGGATTTGGTTTTAGTTTAACTCTAACAGAACCAGATTTTGGCATTTTTTGTAATGCTTGTTTAATGATATTGCAGCTTTCCATCATATCAAGCCATGGAATTTTAGATCTTGCATAAGCATCACCTTCTTTCATCACGTTGGTGTGAATGTCTAATTCATCATAAACATCATAGGGCTCTTTCTTTCTTAGATCAAAATCAACACCACTTGCACGAAGTACAGAACCAGTTGTTCCAAGTCTAATTGCATCTTGACGTGATAGTACACCAGTATCTTGAGTTCTTGAAATCAGAATTGGGTTATCATAAAATACTGCAGCATATTCTTTGATACGTTTTTCAAAATAGTTAACTTGACGTAAGCAAACTTCTTCAAAGTTTGGTGGTAAATCATTTCTAACTCCACCAGGAACAAAATGTGCATGTGTTACTCTTGCACCAGTCATTTTTTCCATAAGATCAATTAAGAGTTCACGATCACCTGCAGGCCACATAAACATTGTAGAATGTCCTAAGAATATTCCGTAAATTGCAAGCCAATACATTATGTAGATACATCTGTTTAGTTCAGATGCAATAACTCTAACATATTTTGCACGTTCTGGAACTTCAATACCAAGAAGTTCTTCAACTCCTAAGACATATGGATAAAGTACATTACATGAATCGTGAATTACTGGTCGTTCTAAGTGAGGAATATTTAGAATATAGTTTCTGTATTCTGCCATTTTTTCTTCTCCACGGTGGACATATCCAGGATCAGGATCACATGCAACAATATAATCACCATCAATTTGTACAATGAGTCTCATGTGACCAGAACCTGGGTGTTGTGGTCCAACGTTGAGAGTCATGATTCTCTCATCAACTTTTTGAAGTCCTAATCCTGGTGGTAACCAATTTGATGATGGTTTATCTATCTGTATTTCTGATGTTACCGGTAATTTTGTAGCCATCTCTATCTTCCCTTTATTGTAAAGTCCTTTCTAAGTGGAGGTAGATCTGCCCAATCTTCTGGCAAAAGTAATCTTCTATTATCAGGATGACCTTCAAAGTAAACACCAAACATTTCAAAAACTTCTCTTTCATGAAACTCAACACTGTAAAATACATCTCTAAGAGTAGGAAGTTTTGTCGCATCATTTCCAGGGATTGGATTTTCTTCTCGTTGCGCTCGAGTAGATAAAGCAAGAATCTGTCTTGCTAATGAAGGATCAGAGTAAGAACCAATATGATAAACAACTTCAATTTCTTTGTCTTGTGGATAATCCACACCTGAAACAGACTCTACATGATCATAGTTTAATGCATCACGAATGAATTCTGCCACATCATGCACATTTTCTCGACTAACACTAATTCCAATTCTATCTTCTTTTACAAATGTGACTTGAATTTTATCACCAAATTTTTCAGTTATTTTATCAGATATTCCTTTTTCAAATGCAGGTAATTCTACTGGTTTGTTTTCAGGTTTTTTTGCTACCGGTTTAGCTGCAGGTGTTTCTTCAGGTTTTGCATCTACAGGTTTTTCAGAATCAGAACTCATTATACAAACTTCCTAGCCTTCATTCTCTTGATTTTCTCTTGCAGTAAAATACATCCTTGGATAAGAGTTTCAGGTCTAGGTGGACAACCTGGAACATAGACATCAACTGGAATGACTCCATCAATTCCTGGAAGTACATTGTATGAATCAAAATACAATCCTCCAGTAATTGCACAAGCTCCCATAGCAATTACATACTTTGGTTCTGGCATTTGATCATAAACTAATCTAAGACGTGGTGCCATTTTTCTTGTAATAGTTCCTTGAACAACAATTAGATCACACTGTCGAAGTGATCCAAATGCTTCAATGATACCAAATCTTTCAACATCATATCTAGGACTAGATGCTGCACCAAATTCAACACTGCAACAAGCTGTTTCAATGTGGACAGGCCAGAGTGACCAAATTCTACCCCAGTTGATGGCGTAGCCCAGCGGTTTACCGATTGCTCTTTCTAAAATATCTCCTAACTTACCTACAAAGACATTTGCGTTTTCTGGTGTTACTAAGTCTTTAAGCAATCTTATTCACTATCCTCATAAATACAATTTATATAAAAAACTACCATATTCTTCTTCTCCCAGATTGATACAGTGCAAATGCCATTGCTCCAAACATTATAGCTAAAAATCCCATCATTGGTAAAGTTGCACTCTTTGGAAGTTCTAAAAGAGCACTTCCCCATGCATACAAGAAAATTGCCATGACATCAAAGACAACAAACATCAGAATGTAAGGATAATACTGCATCATAAAGTGAGTTCGTCCTTCCCCTGATGGAACTTGACCACATTCCATTGGCAAAAATTTAACAGGATTACTTCGTTTTCTTGGTGAAATCATTCTTGAAATAATTAGTGCAGGTGCCATCGCTACTATACCAAAGGCAAACATCAATACTACAGTACTGTAATTGCCCGCTAATTCCCCGACCAATTTAGCTTTTTGACCGAATTTTTGTATAAAAAGGTATGCTTCCTTTTTTCGATCAAATTTTAGAAAAAAATGATTTTTGTAAACTACTTAATAGGATAATATCAAAAATTGATCATGTCATTGAATGTTGGAGATATTGCTCCAAACTTTGAACTTCCAGATACAGAATTGAAGATGAGGACTATGGATGAATTTAAAGGAGGAAAAATTGTATTATCATTTATCGTAGCTGCTAGTTCTCCAGTTTGTGAAGTTGAACTATGTACATTTAGAGACTCTTGGCAAGAAATTTCAGATCTTGGTGCAAAAATAGTATCAATTAGTAATGATGGTCCATTTGCAAACAAAGCATTTGCAGAAAAACATAACTTCAATTTTCCATTATTAGGTGATTACACCAGTAAAACAATTCGTGATTATGGCATATTGATGCCAGATTTACTTCACATCAAAGATTACAATGCTGCAAAACGTTCTGTATTCATAATTATGGAAGATGGAAAAATTGGTTACAAATGGGTTTCAGAAGATCCATTAAAAGAACCAAACTATGAAGAAATTAAAAATTTCTTAAAATAAAAAATTATTCTATATCTGCAATAACGTCGCCTTTGGCAACTGATCCTGCTTCTTTTACTTTGATTGATTTTACAACACCATCTTTGTGTGCTTTAATGGCAACTTGCATTTTCATAGATTCCAAAGTACAAACAACATCTCCTTTCTTTACAGAATCCCCATCAGCAACTGCAATTGATACAACCTTTCCAGGAATTTGGCTTTTCAAACCTAATTGTGCACTACCAGCACCACCTTCACCAGAATTTTTGTAAACAATTTCATCAAAATGAGTATTAGTGTTTATTATAATTGGAACATTATCAATTACAAGATTCATTTCATTCGTAGATTGTTCAAGATATTTTGCTCTGTGATATTTTTGGTCTAAAATAAATTCAATTCCTTTTGAACTCATATTAATAATTTTTAAGTTATGTTCATTATCATTAATTTTGATTACATATTCATTATTACCAAGATTTTGTATTATCTTTCCTTCAAATGATTTTTCAATATCAGGTATTTTATAATCCATAATTCATCAATCCAATTTATTTTTCCAATTTGAGTTATTGTTAGCATTGTTTTGTACACGACTCTTAAAGTATTCAGAATAAATTATCGCAGCAGCCAAAGCTGCTTCACTTTTCTCTTCT
The DNA here is from genome assembly GCA_028439805.1 of Candidatus Nitrosopumilus sp. GTDB lineage: Archaea > Thermoproteota > Nitrososphaeria > Nitrososphaerales > Nitrosopumilaceae > Nitrosopumilus. Next base: position 15,455 of record JAMHKW010000011.1, read on the forward strand.
TTTTCTTTCTTAAGATCTTCAGTTAATCTATCAATCATACCATGACGCTTTAGAAAATCAGTAGATAATTCTCCATTTTTGTATTCATCGGAGTTTAGAATTGTTTTGTATAGAGGAATTGAAGTTTCCACTCCTTGAATATAAAAGTCATTTAATGCAGAAAGCATTCTAGTTCTAGATTCTTCAAATGTTTGACCCCATGTACAGAGTTTTGCCATAAGTGAGTCATAAAATGGAGAAACTGCGCATCCTGGATATAGATAAGTGTCACATCTAACACTTGGTCCAGCTGGAATTGTTACATCTGGAATAGGACCAGTAGAAGGAGCAAAGTCCAAGAATGTATCTTCTGCATTAATTCTACATTCAATTGCATAACCATTCATTTTGAGGTCACTTTGTTTGAATGGTAATGGTTCTCCATTTGCAATATCTATCTGAAGTTTTACAAAGTCTAATCCAGAAACCAATTCAGAAATTGGATGTTCTACTTGTAATCTTGCATTAATTTCTATGAAGTAGAATTCACCATTATCAGCCCTTAGAAATTCTGCAGTTCCCAGGTTAGTATAATCAACTGCTTCTGCTGCATTAACAACTATTTCACCAATTTCTTCTCTTTTTTTGTCATCTACTACAGGAGATGGTGTTTGCTCAATTAATTTTTGATTACGTCTTTGAATTGAGCATTCTCTCTCAAAGATGTGAACTGCATTACCATGTTTATCTCTACACATCTGATATTCAATGTGTCGAGTTTTTTCAAGAAATTTTTCTACAAGAATTGCGGATTTTCCTACTGATGCCATTGATTCGCCTGTAACAGATTCATAACCATCTCGCAATTCTTTATCATTAGTTACTATTCTAATTCCACGACCACCACCACCATAAACTGATTTTAACATTACAGGATAACCAATATCATTTGCAATTTTTTCTGCATCATTAGCATCTTTTACTAAACCAGGACTTCCAGGAACAGTTGGAACTTTAGCTTTTAACATTGCAGCTTTACATTTCATTTTGTCACCACAAAGATCCATTGAATCTGCAGATGGACCAATAAAATTAATTTTATTTTTTTCGCACAGTCTTGCAAAATCATCGTTTTCTGAAAGAAAACCATAACCTGGATGAACAGCATCTGTACCAGTTGACAACATAACTTCTAGAATTTTTTCTTGATTAAGATATGATTTTGCAGGAGCTGCCTCACCAATGTGATATGCTTCAGAAGCTTGTTTGACATGCATAGAATTGCGATCTTCATCAGAATAAACTGCAACTGTTTTGATTCCAAGTGCCTTACATGTTCTAATTACACGTAAAGCAATTTCCCCTCTGTTTGCGATAAGTACTTTTTCAATCATTGTTAATCATAAATTGATATTTCCATGTTTCCTAGGTAGTTGCTTTTCTCTTTTGTTTGCAAGCATTTCTAGAGCTTTAATCAACATAGGTCTTGTTTCAGCAGGATCAATTACATTATCAACAGTTCCGTGAGATGCTGCAACGTAAGGATTTTCAAATTTTTCTGTAAATTCATCGATTAATTCTTTTTTAAGAGATTCAGGATCTTTAGAGTCTGCAAGGTCTTTTCTGTACATAATTTTTACAGCGGCTTCTCCACCTAAAACAGCACATCTAGCAGTTGGCCATGCATAATTAATGTCAGTTCTAAGATTTTTACTTCCCATTGCAATGTATGCACCACCATATGCTTTGCCAATTACCAATGTGATTCTTGGAACAGTAGCTTCACAATATGCATAAAGTAACTTACTTCCATGTCTAATGATTCCAGCGTGTTCTTGATTAGAACCAGGCATGTAACCCGGAGTATCTACTAAAGTGATAAGTGGTATGTTAAAGGAATCACAAAATCGGATAAATCGTGCTGCTTTGTTTGATGAATCAATATCAAGTGCACCTGCAAGATACATAGGATTGTTTGCAATAATTCCTACAACTTGTCCATTCATTCTTCCATAACCAACTACAATATTTGGTGCAAACAACTCATGCACTTCAAAGAATTCATGATTATCAACAATTGAGTTAATGATATCTTTCATATCATAAGGTTGCAAAGGATTTTCTGGAATGATATTGATCAAATTATGATCCATTCTATTTGGATCATCATCAGTTGTAATTCTAGGTGGTGCTTCAGTATTATTTTGAGGAAGATATGAGATTAATTTTTTGATATAGTCCATACATTCGTATTCATTTTGTGCAAGAAAATGTGCAACACCACTTTTTGAAGCATGTGTATTAGCTCCACCAAGATCATCAAAGGAAATATCTTCACCTATTACAGTCTTGACTACATCAGGTCCTGTTACAAACATAGTTCCTACTTTATCTACCATGATAACAAAGTCAGTCATTGCAGGTGAGTATACAGAACCACCAGCTGATGGACCAATACTTGCTGTAATTTGTGGAATTACTCCAGAAGCTAATTGATTATGATAAAAAATATCTGCAAATCCATCAAGACTCATGATTCCTTCTTGAATTCTAGCACCGCCAGAATCCATTATACCAATAATTGGACATCCTGTTTTTACAGCATGATCCATTAGTTTAGTAATTTTTTTAGCCCCCATCTTACTTAATGTTCCACCAAGTACAGTAAAGTCATAAGCAAAAACAAAGATTTGTCTACCATTTACACTTCCATATCCACCAACTACACCATCTGTAAAAAATTTCTTTTTCTGCATATCATATTCATAATAATGATGTGTAACTAATGGATCAATTTCGGTAAAAGTACCTTCATCAAGTAAAAGATTGATTCTTTCACGTGCAGTTAATTTGCCTTTATCATGTTGAGCCTTGATTCTATCTTGGCCCCCTCCTTGTAATGCTGTGTTATTCTTTTTAGTATATCCTTCAATCTTTTCAGAATGCATAACAGTAATCTAAAGCAAGAGGGTTTCCTATATTAATTTAGTTTGGTGATATCAACATTATCAAATTTTTACAAAAATTCAAGGATCATTGTTTATTTTTGAAATTTATGAGTTTAGAATTGGAAATTTCTTTTTTGCGGATTTTTGATAAGAATTTAAAGCATCTTTTTCTTCACTACATTTTTTACATATGCATAATTGAGACACATTTGGAATATCACAATTTTCCTGAAATTCACATTGAGGACACCCAGCAGAAGCATTACACACTAAACATCGTAATTCATTAATTTCAGCACATTTTTCATGTTTAACACCTAATCCTTTTGCCCACAATCCAATCTCGTTGACTTCAATTTTTTCATTACATACAATACAAGTTCCTGGAAACTTCATAGGAATTTTTCTCCAACTCATTAGATTAGTTCAATCTCCTTTTCTATAATATCACCAAAAGTTTCTTCTAGTTCTAATTCTAGTGTTTTATTTTTAATGCAAAATAAAACATAAGGCAAACAAAGTGTTACAAAAGCACTAGACGACACATGTAATTTTTTTGCCATAATAGATGATAATGATTTTATTTTCTTTCCATCCCAACGAATTCTATTAAGTAAAGGCCAAGAAAGATTGTATTGTGCATATCTAATTCTATCATCATTTTGATATAATTCTACTAAAACATCATTAAGATAACGTAATAGTCTCCAATTCTGAGTTTTCATAATCTTACCATAAAGCATGTCAGCATTTGAGATGATTTCTAGATATTTTGCAAGTGTTGGATTATCTAGACTACTGGTGATAATACTAGAATAAAATGCATCAATCTTTTTTCTTGGATCAATTTGCATAGAATACAAAACACTTCTAGCTTCTTCAATTGAATTTGCTTTAAAGAATGCGTTTACTCCATCTTCAACATTGATATTCTCAAATGATGTTTCAGTTTGGGGATTAAATCCAGTTACTAAAGACTGAGTAAGATTAATCATTGAACGAATATCTCCATGCGATTTGTCAATAACTTTGATTAAAGATCCTGGACTTAGTTTTGCACTTTCTTTTTTTAGAATATTTTCAAGATAAACTCTCAAGAGACGTGGAGGAATTCTTTTGAAGTAAATTGTTTTAACAGCTTTTTTGATACCTTTCATTTTATCTGAGGTGTCATCATTTGCAGCAAGAACAATCGGTACTGTAGGTTCTTTTAGAATATCAACAAGAGCTGCTGCTCCACCATAGTCACTACGACCATGAATTCCATCTACCTCATCAATGAAGATCATTGGAGTTCCTAAAACACTTGCATTACCTAATACAGGTGTAAGAATTTCATTAATTCTAGATTTACTTCTAACATCACTGGCATTAAGCCCAATCATATCATATCCAAACTTTTTTGCTATGAGATAGCCCATAGTGGTTTTTCCAATTCCAGGAGGCCCAACTAAAAGAAGTGGTTTAGTACCTTTTTTCCATTTTACAAACCATTCCATTATCGCCACACGAGATTCTTCATTTCCAACCATATCAGAAATAATCTGAGGTCGATATTTTTCAGACCACATCAATTTTATCACTTGGGAAGTTTTGATTCAAACTCTGACCATTTGTTGGCATTTTGTAATTGATTGTACCAATATTGATTATAATGCTCTACAGTTAAAAATAAAAATTCTAAAAATTCTTTGTGGGAGAATCCGTCAGGCAATAATTCAAGAGTAAGACGAGCATCTTGCAAATACAAATTACTTTTTTCTAAAGTAATTTCAAATCCTTTCTTTACATCATTTGCTAATAATGAATAGTAAAGTGGCCAAGAAGGGATTTTTACAAATCCATTTTTAATAGAATCTTCAATTTCATTTCCACATCCAACACCTTCTGCAGCTCTTGCCATACCCAAGTAGAAAATTTCTCCTAATGGTCGTTCTGCTAAAGCCATATTTCGGCCAGCAGTTCCCATTACTGCACGATATTTTTTGTACGACAATGTCATTTCTTCTTCAGTAATTTCAGTTGGTTTTGATTTTAATTTTTCATCAAGGTATTGTCCTATTCTAGCATCTTTGAATCCTTCTTCAAATTCTTTTAAAACTTGTTCACCACCTTTTGAAATTTTATCTCTAGCTAATTTCAAGATATATGGATTCATTAATTTATAATCATCAAGAAATTCCAAGTCTTCATCTTTATCTACAATTCTATCCATAGGTTCGCTAAGATCAATTGCCAAGATATGTCCCTCAACCATATCTTGTTTTAATTGAGGATCATCTCTTCCAGTGTATTCTGCTGCAGCATCAAATAATCCATTAAAAACAGGAAAAGTCATTTTTACGAAATTTGAGTTTAAAATTCTAAGGACCCTATCTTTTAGAACATCAGGACTTTCTAATTTTGATTTTATAGGCTCGATTTCAGATGCATTTAGTATAATTTCAGTAGAGCCCACCTCATTACCAAATGCTTGTTGAGTAGAATTGGGATTAGTATCAGATTTTATCTCATAAAGAAGACCTTGTGCAAATCTTTCTGCAAAATTTGGAAATTCATTTTCTGTTTCTTCTTTATATTTTTTAAATAATTTGTAACCTTTTGATTTGAACAAACCTTGTTTGATTATTTGCTTACCAGGTTTTGTGCTCATTAAAGCTTCTTTACTTACAACAGATTGATCTTTGCCACTCACAAACGTAGACTTGTTTATTGTTATTTATGCTTTCAAAACAAATGTTTACTTCACTTAAATTACGAAATATCAAATATTCATTATGGAAGTGATAGAAATTCTTCGTGAAGCTTCAAATAGAATTTATGAAAATGTAAAAGATCTTGCAGGTACAGAACATGCCGCAGGAGATTTTGGTAGAGGTGCAGGAGGAGATATTTCACGAAACATAGACATTGTTGCTGAAAAAACAGTTTTAGATTATCTTAAAGAAATTAATTTTGAATGTGTTGTTTTAGGTGAAGAGTGTGGAAGAATAGAATTATCAAAGAATCCCAAAGGATACATCATTATGGATGCAATAGATGGTTCTGCTAATGCAGTACGTGGTGTTCCTTTTTTCTGCAGTTCATTAGCATTTGCAACTGAAAATAAACTGAGTTCAATTACAGATGGTGTTATCACAAATCTATCAAATGGAGAAATGTATTGGGCCTCAAAAAATAAAGGTTCATTTTTCAATGAAGAACAAATCAAAGTACACAGTAGTGAACCAATCTACAAAATAGTTGGCATCAACATATCGGGTGCAACAACAGATTTGATGAAAAGATTACATCCAATATTTGAAAACTATAATCACACAAGACATTTTGGTGCAAATGCTCTAGAAATGGCATTATTTGCAAGAGGATTAATGGATATTTTTATTGATTTGAGAGATAAAATTAGAATTCAAGACATAGCTGCAGGATATCTAATTGTAAAAGAAGCAGGAGGATTATTGTTAGATGCAGATTTGAATCCACTTGATGCTGATCTAAGTTATGATACAAGAGTTTCTTTTATTGCTGCAGCGAATCAGAAAATTCTTAATGAAATAATGTTACAGATCAAACAATGAATAGACAATCATATAAAATTAATTCATTACACAAGTAATTGTACAATTTTTTGATATTTTAGAATAATAATCGGATTTTTTGAATCAAATTATAAGAGTAATATATTTATCCAAAGTCGCGAAAAAACTCTTGTATGGTAACTGAGATGAAAGCAAAGGTCACCTATATGGAGTTATTAAAAGAAGATCTCGTAATCGTCCGATTAGTTCCAGAAAAAGGAATGCCAGAATACAAAACAGGTCAATTTCTAACTATTGGTCTTCCAATACCAGCAGAGAAAAAAATAGTACGAAGAGCATATTCAATTGCATCTCATGCAGAAAATAGAGATTATTTTGAATTTGTAATTAGATGGGTTAGAAAGCCTTTACCAGGTCGTGTGACAACTGAATTATTTTACCTAAGTGTCGGAGATGAGGTACTTTTAGGAGATCCAACAGGAGCTGCATTACAAATTAGTGAAAAGTTACCAAACGGAGAAAAAGACAATAGAAGAGTTATTTGTGTTGGTGGTGGAACAGGATTAGCACCATTTATTGCATTTGCAAAACATTTTCATGATACTAATGATAAAAGAGAAGTGATTATTTTACATGGTGCAAGTTACATTGATGAATTAAGCTATAAACGACTTTTAACAGATTTAGAAAATGAAAGTGAAAAAAGAGGACGAGATAAATGGAATTTTAGATACAGAGCTGCAATTAGCAGACCAAAAGAATTCTATAACAGATCTTGGAATGGTCACGTAGGCAGGGTAGAATCATTTTTCAAGCCTGATAAAAAAACTGAGCTATCACCAGTAGATGAGATGGTAGGCGAGAAAATAACACCAGACAACACAATCGTCTACATTTGTGGATATCAGGGAACAATTGATGGAGTGATTGAATCTCTAGGTTCGAGAGGTTTTGTCACTGAACATGAAAAAAACCCTGATGGAAGTTTTGGAATAAAGTTTGAATCCTACGGTTAGAAGTATTTTTTATAAAAATAACAAATTAATTTTTATTTTTGAGATTAGGAAATTAGTATTTATCAGATTAAACATACCTGTGGATTTTTATATTGAGGTATTTTTTCTAAAATATGGCAGAACTTAAGTGTGAAGATTACGGTTTTGAATGTGATTTTGTAGCAGAAGGCGATA
>JAMHKW010000012.1:0-22809 GCA_028439805.1 Candidatus Nitrosopumilus sp.
TGTTTACAATTCCTCCAACTTTGAGATTGCCAAGATCTGTTTTTTTGGTAGTTTCCTCAATCATTTCAAAAATGCAACTAGATTTTGATAATTTTGTTGCAGTAAGACATACACCATTTAGGGCAACACTTTGTCCAATTTTTAATCCCTTTGAATGTTTACCCAGATTTACAGTCATTTGAATTGCGCTTCGATTTTTTGTTTTTTTGGAAATCTTTTCTACTTTTCCAATTCCTTCAATAATTCCTGTAAACATCAAAAACGAGTATTAGTTTAATGTATAAAATTATTTGGAATCATGCTCTACAAATTCATTGTTACAGAATTGATGAAAAACAGAGTAGTTGTTTTTTTTGGCATCAGTCTTAATTTTTTCCATTTCTCTGTTTAGCACACCTTGTGCTGCTAAAAATGCATTATCTTCCATACCTAATTTTTCAAATAATTGTGATTTTATAGTAGGTATTTCTTTTTGACTAGGATCAATTCTTTGAGCATTATCATAATATTCTATTGCATCTTTGTACTTTCCTAAATGACTAAGAGAGATAGCTTTATTCATTAAAGCAGTAATGTCATTTGTATCTATTTCAAGTGCTTTATCATAATATTCTAAAGCATCTTGATGTCGATTTAATTCGTTTAAAGATAATCCCATACTGTTTAGAGTCCAGATATCTTTAGAATTTGAGACAAGAATTACTTTGCATAGTTCTAAAACTTGTTCATACTGCTTTAGGCTCTCAAGTGAATAAATCTTGTTTTTGAGAGCATAAGTATCTGCATCTTTAATTTCTAAGACTTTGTCACAATAAACAATTGCTTCTTCATATTTTTTTAGGTAAATTAGAGCTAAGGAGATATTTTGGAGTGCAACCATATCATTAGGGATTTTTTCAAGTAAATTTTTACAATAATTGTACATCTCATCATATTTTCCAGAATTAAACATTCGAGTAATTACATTTGTAGGATCAAGAAGGTCAATCATTTAACTATAATTTAATAAAAATCCATTGTCTTTAACCTATTCTAAAATTAAATAAAAAAATCTTGTAAAAACTAGTTATTTCAAAGTTTTACGAAGAGTTTCATTGAGAACTTTAGAATAACTATATGAAGATTGTTCTTGTTGAATCATTTTTGCTTGACGAAGTCGAAGTTTTTTGTCTAGATCTTCATCAATCATAATAGTAACACGTTTACTCATTTGTATCAAAATAGGTTATGAATATTATAATATAAGATTATATGAAAAGTTCCAAAATTGGGAAATTATAGGCTCAATTATGAGCAAATTATCATTTTACAAGTTCAAGAAGTGCTTTTGCTTGCTTGAAATGTACTTCATCAATCATTTTCCCATCAACTGTTGTAGCACCTTTTCCTTTCTTTGTGGATTTAAGATAGATTTTGCATACTTTTTCTGCCCAAGCAATTTCACTTTTGTTTGGATGAAACAATTTGTGTACAACAGAAATTTGATCTGGATGTATGATACTTTTTCCAGAATATCCAAGGCCCTTACCTATTTTACAATCTTTTTCTAATCCCTTAGAATCTTTAAGATCTTGCCAAATTGCATCTATTGCTACGACTCCAGCTGCATGTGCATCAACAGGAATTTTTGCTCTGGAGTATTTGGCACCTTCCTGTTCTTTGGTATATTCAATTCCTAGATCATTTAGTAGATCAAAAACACCAAAGACTACTGCAGAGACTCTATTCCCAAAAGATGCAATGCTAAATGTATTTACCACACCTTCTGCAGATTCAATAGAAGGAATTATTTGGATTGGTTTTAATTTTCGAGTTTTTTCCAATCCAGATATGATTTTTTCAATTTTTTTCATCTCCTGGATATTGTTTACTTTAGGAATAACAATCCCATCAATGCCTTTTTGAATTACTTCTTTAAGATCAGATGGAATTTTTCCAGATGTTGGAGAATTTGTACGAACAAAAATTGGAGATTTGTATAATTTACGAGACTTTAATGCAGATTTGATTAGTTTTCTTGCATTTGTTTTTTCATTATCTGGAACAGAGTCCTCTAGATCAAAACAAACAATATCAGATTGTAGTTTTTTTGCTTTTTCAAGAAATCTTGGATTATTTCCAGGGACAAAAATAAGGCTACGAAAAAGCTGTGTCATTAAATGATTAAGCGCCCTCTGGCTTCATTAAGATTTTGCCAAAGAGACCTTTTCCAGTTACCATCTTTGTGTGGGCTTCTGCTGCTTGTTCAAAGGAATATGTTGAATCAATTGCAGCTTTAATTTTACCTTGACCCATCCAGTATAGACCTTGATCAAGTTCAGCTTTAGTTCCTTGTGTTGAACCTAAGATGTTAATTCCTTTAAAGAAGACATGTCTAAGATCTATTTTTGCGTCATAACCTGTTGTTGCACCACATGAAACTAAAGTTGCACCATACTTGAGTAATGTTAGTTGCTTGTTGAAGTGGGTTTCACCAATATGATCAAAGGAAAGATCAATTCCAGGTGCTTCACCTTTCTTCTTAGCAATCTCTTTTGTAATTCCTCTAACTTCTTTATGCCAATCTTCTTTTCTATGATCTACTGCAAAATCTGCTCCAAGTTCCAGACATTTATCTAATTTGTCTGGACTTGCAGTTGCAATAACATCACAATTGTATAGTTTTGCTATTTGAATACCAAAGCTTCCTACTCCAGAACCACCACCCATAATCAAAACAGTTTGTCCTGGTGTAATTTTTGCTCTTCCAACTAACATATGCCATGAAGTCAACAAAGTCATTGATGCAGCTGCTGCATCATCATATGATACACCTTCTGGAATTTTTGAAACATTAACTTCTGGTAAATGAATCTGTTCAGAATATGCACCCCAAAGAGGGCCAGTTTGGAAACCCCAAACCTGTCTCTGTAGACAATCAAATTCTCTTCCATCTGTACATGCTTTACAAACTCTGCATGCCAAGTTTGAATGAGATACAACTTTATCACCTACCTTGAAATTTTTTACATCATCACCAACTGCGATGACATCTCCTGCAACATCAGATCCAGAAACGTGTGGGAGCGGAACTGCAACTGGTACTCCCCTCATTCCCCAAATATCATTATAATTTAATGCGGATGCTTTGTTGGTGAAAATTACTTCATCTGCTTTTGGTTTTGGATCATCTATATCCTGGACTTTGAGGATTTTAGCAAAATTATCATCTGGTGCATATTCATTGTATACAACGGCTTTCATGACTAAATCGAGTTTATTCCCATAATTATATTTTATCTGTATTAGATTCGATTTATCTTAAAATCACGTTTAGGTTGCTGAATAGAGAGCAATATTTGCTTTAATTGATCGTCAGTTAGTTGGCCACGAATTTTTCCTTGGGTTGCCATTCCAATGAGATATTGTTCTACAAGATCAGATAATTCTGGTTTTACCATTTTGATATTGTTTAATCTGGACCTTGCTTCTGATGAAAGAATTTGTTTTAGAATCTGTTCTTTTTGTGCTGAAATTTCTGCCTCACCATGTGAATGGTCATGAGGTTCTGAGCCATCATGTGAATGAGGTTCTGTTCCATCATTATGAAAATGTCCATGAGATTCTGGTTCGTTTGGATTAGGATAACTCATTTTGAATCTAAGTGTATACTTTCAATTGAGGATTTTCAACAATTAATTCTTTAAGAATTTCTGTTGCTAGTCTATCTAGTTTTTGCATTCCTTGTTTGGAAATAATGCGACCTTTCATCTCAATTTTTTCTACATAGCCAAGTTTTTCTAATCCATGAATAGCGTTACGGATAATTGCACCACCAGCATCTTTGTGATGAGCAGCTCCATATCCAGATGGTTTACCACCACCATAATCATTTCTTAAATCATTAACTCCAAGAGGGCCATTAAGGTAAATTTTTCTCATCAATGATGCACATCTAGTATACCACCAGTCTCTGTCTTGTGGGGGTTTATCAGCATGAGCTCCGGTTTTAACAAATGGAATCCATGATGGTGCAGGAATATCTTCATTCTTTAGAATATCTGCTAATCTTTTTATCAACATATCTGCCGGTACATCGTATACTTTTGCCATAAAGTGAAAAAATTGAGAATCGTCTTATAAATCATTGAGGTATTATTTTTCGATAAGTATGCCCACACAAATTACAAGAAATTCTGATCGATTTGACAGATGCTCTTCCTAGACGAATTCTAGAATTAATGCCAGGCGCAATAAAGGATTTACATTTTTTACAAAAAACCATCTTTAGATCATAAGGCATTCTAATTTTATGTCGAGTACTAATTCGACGAGCAAGAAAAGCTTGACGTTGAGAAAGTTCAGGATTTATTTTTGCATTAATAATTGCATTTTCAATAAGAATTTGCATTCTTTCCATTGCAAGTTTTCTAACTGCAGGCTTCACAATAATTTCTAAAAGTACACCTAAAAATTAGTTAGCATTAAAATGAAAAAATGCAGTCAGCGGGATTCGAACCCGCGTCACAGGGTTGGAAACCCCGAATACTAACCAGGCTATACTATGACTGCAACAAAATGAAAACTTGAGTTCCTACATAAAAATGGTTTTTTCACACTCATAAAGTATCCTAGCAACTACAACATGACCTTCAAATGATTCATCACCAATAGAATAAAGTGTATTTATTTTATTTTTGATTGAATCAGAAAAATTTCCTTTTTGGAATCCTCCAAGTACAAGACATGTATCATCTGAAATCTCTGATGCAATTTTTTCATAAGAATTTAGTGTGCCTTTAGTTGAAAATCCAATTACTTTTGATGGATTAATTTCATCTACTAACTCTGAAAATGTTTTCTCTTTAATCTCAAGTAACACATCATTATTTATGATAATTTTTTTTTCTTGATATAATTTTTCAATTAGACCTTCAAATCTGTGATATGATTTTGGTATGTGAACGTTTTGACCAAAATAAATTACTTTATCATCAATTGTATGAACAAAAAGTTTTATTTTATTTTGAAGATATAATGGAATTGTAGTAGCTTCAAGAATTGAAAAGTGTACCAGATCTGGTCGTCCTCTTTTTATTTCATTTTCAATTCCTTTCATAGCTGCAAAATGCCAAGAGTTATCTAGCAAAATTTCTGATGTAGGTTTTCCAAGTTTTCTTGCATGTGATACAACTGATGGATGATGTTTTAATTCAGATGGAACAAGTTCTAATGATGATTCAGATAAGATTAAGGAAATCATTTTAGTTTATCATTTCAATTTGTTTTTTAAATTCATTCCAACTTGATTTAATATTTCCATCATTATTGATCAAACCAGCACTACAGATGTAGTTGCTTAATCTTTCAATTACATGCTCACTACTTCCAAAACCAGAACCTCCAACAGATAGAGTGTTATCACCAATTTCTTGTTCTTCAATTACGCATGTTCCTTCAGGTCTATCATACTGTCTATACCAAGTGAAAAATTCCAATTCGGACTCATTTTCAGTATAAAACTCGAAAGATTTTTCTAAAAATTCTATTTGTGTAGAATCACTTCCTCCAACAAAATCTGATGTACTCCAGCTAATCTCAAAGACTCCAATTTTTTTATCATCTACCAAATCAAATACTTGTTGTAGATCTTCTTTTGCTTCTTGTGGGGTTTTGTTAATTTCATTAAGACTATCAACTGGAAAATATGAAAAAGCTACAAAATCACCAATAGCTAAATCAGATACTACATGAAGTAAATTTTTATTTAAAACATGGTGTAGTGCAAATGCATTTCCAATTTTTACATCTGGATGTTTCTTTTTAATATCATCATAGACTTTGCTGAATAGTTCCTTGTATACAGGAATATTTTGTTCATTAAATCTAAATTGTGATTCTGTATCACCTGAAAGAATTACAGTATCAATAATGTCATATCTAGATAAAACAGCATCAAGTACATCAACAATTTTTTCATCATCTAAATTAAGTAGAGGTGGTTTTCCAATCCAATTTGGAAAAGGTCCAAGTGTTTCTCCATTTATTATTGAAAAGTAAAGTGTTACTTTGAAATTATTTTGCTTATTCATACTCATGAGAATATCTGACTGGCCCCAATCAAATTCTCCACGTTCAGGTTCAATTAGATTCCAAAAGAGATAGACATTACTTCTTCCAATTCCAGTAGTTGAGGCTTTAGAGTAAATTTGATCTAATTCTTGTATGGTTGTAGATTGATTTGGAGAATTAATTACAAGACCAATTTTTTCATTAACTTTTTGAGGAATAGTATTAATTTCTGGATTTGGTAAGGTCAAAACGGCAGATGCTACAGCAATAATTACTGCTATGCCTACAATTACGCCTAGAATCTTTTTGTCCACATAGATTGGAAAAGAAAAGAAAGTAAAAAAGTTGTGATTCTGTTATTTATCCAGAAGTACAACCGCTGTATCCACATTCAATGCACATACTACAACCTTCTACAAAGACTAGGTTGTTTTTGCATGTTGGACATAGACGATCTTCTGCAATCTCTTCTTGTTTTGGAGGTTCAATTTTGATTTCTTCATCATGAACTTTTAATGCAAGTGAAGCATTGACTTGTGATTTGATGTATGGGTTTGTGATGTTTTCTGTAACAAAAGCAGTCATGTACTCACTTGGTGTTACCTCAAAAATCTTTGTTGCATTCTCACTTGTCATGTGAAGAACCTGTTTGTGTCTAGAACCGTCACGATAAACAGTCATTCCTTTTAATCCTATTTCATGTGCTAACAGATATGCAGATTTTACATCTTCTACTGTTACATCATATGGCATGTTGATTGTTTTTGCAATTGCATTTCCAATCCAGTCTTGCCATACTCCTTGAGCCATAAGATGATCAGCCCAATGAATATCCATTGCTGTAACAAATACATCTTGCATCCATTGTGGAATTTCTTTCAATCCTTTCAATGAACCATAATTATCTGCAATTTTTTCAAGAATTTCATCAGTATAGAGACCTTCTTCTTTTAAGGCTTCTTCAAGAATCTTGTTTGTATAGAAGAATCTTCCAACAGTAACTCTCTTTTCAAACACTAGAGCAAATGCAGGTTCCATTCCGTTTGAACAGTCTGCAATCATAGATAGTGTTCCAGTTGGTGCTACTGTAGTAGTCAAGACATTTCTAATACCATACTTTTGAATTTTCTCAATGAGAGGATCCCATTCATATGAATGAGATTCTTTTGATTTCTCATAGTATCCTGATATTGGAATTTTTCCTTCTGGATATTCTGTCTTTGAACAAAGTGGGAATTCGCCACGTGAACTAGCAAGTGCAACACTTTCTTCCATGGAATAGTATGTTAGGGCTTCAGATAGTTTTGATTGTAGTTCATATCCTTCTTTGGAATTGTATGGAATTTTTAGTTTGTACAATAAATCAGCTACTCCCATAACTCCAAGTCCAATTCTTCTAGACTCTTTTGAGGCTACATTGATTTCTTCAACTGGATATTTATTTACATCAATGATATTATCTAGGAATCTTGTTGTCTTTCTAATTATTTCTTCATATCCTTGCCAATCAAATTCAAAAGATCCATCTGCTTGTCTCTTTACAAGATTTACCAAGTTGATTGAACCCAAGTTACATGATTCGTATGGATAGAGACTTTGTTCACCACATGGATTTGTTGCTCTTATTGGTGATTTTCTAGCTTTAGCAAATACATTGTATTTGTTAATTTGATCAAAGAAGATCAAACCAGGTTCTGCACTTTTCCATGCAGATAATGCAATTAGATCAATTAGTTGATGTGCATTGATTTCTTTTACTGGTTTATTGTCATGTGGACTACGTAAAACATAGTTACCATCAGTACTGTTGACAAGTGCATTCCAAAAGTCTTCCCAGATACCAACGCTTACGTTAAAGTTTTCTAAAATGCCTGGTTCTGTTTTGTTTGTGATGAATTTTTCAACATCAGGATGCCATGCTTCAATGATTCCCATGTTTGCACCACGTCTTTTTCCACCTTGTTTGACAACTTCAGTCACAGTGTTTATGATATTCATGAATGATACTGGACCTGATGCAACACCAGATGTTGATGCTACAATATCACCTTCTTCTCGAAGATCAGAGTAATTAATTCCAACTCCACCACCAGATTTGAAGATTAATGCTGCATCAGATGTTGATTTCATGATTTTTTCCATACTATCTTCCATACCAAGTACAAAACATGCTGAAAGTTGGCCCAATCTTCCACCTGCATTCATCATTGTTGGTGAATTTGGTAGAAAGTCTTGTCCGACCATCATATCAAAGTATTCAGTGATTTTATCTGCATAACTATCAAGCTTCTTTGCTGCTAGTAATGTCAAAAGATCTTTGAAGCTTATCTTCATTTGACCTTTAGTTGCAAGTGTCACATAATGATTGATTAAAGATCTTAAATGCCACTTGTTGAAGAAATAATCTCCGACTTTGAATTTATAATCAAAGGCATCTAGTTTTTCAAGATAAGATTTTGCTTCATCAACATCTTGGGTAATATTTCCTGTTTTATCAAATACCTGTGAATCATATAGAATATCACCAATCCCGACTAGAATTGCAACTCGTTCAAACATTTGAGTTGGGGATTCAATGATCTCACTTTTTCCATTTCTGAAGAGATATCTAGATGCTAAGACTCTCAAACAATTCAAATCAAATTTTTTAGAAACTGGATCAAGTACCTTTAGATTCAATACCCTCTTTTTCTCGTCTCTTAGTTTTCTTCGCTCATGTCTGTAAACGATGTAGGCTTTTGCTATATCGCTATTACCGCTATCGATTAAAGTTGACTCTACAATATCCTGAATATCTTCAACAGTAGGTGTTCTAGAGCTAGTAAATCCTTGTTCTACTAGTTTATCAACTACATTTCCTGCGAGTTGATCGGCTAGGCCACGATCGGCTTTAGAGGTGGCCGCCAATGCCCTAAATATGGCATTTGAAATTTTATCTTTATTGAAATCTGTTACTGCGCCACTACGCTTACGGATCTCATTGATAGTGTTTTCTACTTGTGAATTGTCCAATTATAATCTCCCCGCAAGGGTTAGAATTAATGTGGATATAACTTATGTGCTCGAAAAAATTTGATCTTGTTCCGTTAACGTGTCAATATTTTTAACACCGCTACTATGAAGTTCATACTGGCATAATTCTAACAGTAAGTGACGATGATCGCTACATCTGAAACTGATCAATTATTTTTAAAAAATGATCGTAACTAGTTTTTCATCTACGAATTTCAGACAACGTATGGAGACTTGCACTTTGGACACTTGTCTTCAAATGGTTCATCTTTGAAACCACACTCACCACATATTGCAACTTTCTTAACAAGTTTGAAAGAAGGTGTAAGTGTAGATGTTTTCTCAATTGCCTTTTTGATTTCTGCAATCTTTGCATTTTGATCAATCTTTAATGTTACAAGTAATCCGCCGTTAAGTAATTTTGAGAGCTTGTTACACTCAGAGATAGGCTCACTTTTAGGAGTATAATTAGAGACTTCAGAGGCATCAAGCACCACACCTTCAGAATAAGAATCAGTTTCCATTGAATTTAGGGCAGAATTCTTGCCATATTTCTCACCATCTAGGGTAGCAAAACGGCGTGAACCTTCTGTGTCAATCATGGAAATAGCCACAGAATCGCCTAATTCCTTGCCTTTTTTGGCTGTAACATCAACTGCAGTTTGAATAACTTTGTGAAGGATATCACGTCCTTCTTTATTGTCTGGTAATCCAAGTATGTTGAAAACTGCTTCTTTGAGTCCTACCAAGTTTACAACAAGAGAAACAGAACTTCTTTGCATGTATTGGGTGTTCTTTGCAAGAATTGGGTTGAGCCCTCTTCTAGTAAGATCGGAGATGTCTTTCTTTCTTAGTGCCATTGAAGCTAGTGCAGGTTTCATTAATAGTGCAAGTCTTGCTCTAAAGTAAGTTTCATCTTTGTTTGATTCAAATGCAAGTCTTGGAAGGTTTATAGAAACAGATTGTAATGTTATTGAAAGTGGACTAGTACTCTTTGTAGATCCATTGGTTACACCAAAACTAGATGTTTGACCTCTAGCAAACATAACTTTTCCACCAATGGAAATAATTTCAGATGCAGATTCAGATACATCATTTATCTTTCCTTTTTCATGATCAATTATCAAACCAATTTTTGGAATTGGTGTTATCTTTGTATAATTTTTGTATGCATTGATAATTGAATTAATTATTTTTGTATCAGAGCCCAATTGTAATCGAATTGAGACAATGGTATTTTTTTTATTGTATTGTGAAGTTGTAGATGCAGTTGCAAATGCAGTAGTTAGTTTTTGTTCAAGTTCTGGAAGAGACTTCAAATGTTTTGAAAACAATGGAACTAACCCATCAAGTACAATTTCTTGTGAAGCTTCTTTTGAAAGAAGAGAAATCATAATAGATAATGAGCTTGTAATCTCATCGATTTGTTTTGATGCAGGAATTCTTGACACGTCAAGATATTTTCCACCAAGATTAATTCCATCTTCAATTAATTCTTTAACATTAACAAATATTGTATCAGGAATCATTGACCAGATTCCAGGATTGGTAATGTGCAAGTCTCCAGAAAGATGAGAATCTGCAACATCTTTTGGTAAGACGTTAGTAAGTAAGTGCTCAGCAAATACTCTTTGTCCAGTGTTAAACAAAAGACCTTCAGCACCATTATTCACATCATCCAAGTTAGAAATCATCTCATGAACGTCATAAACAGGCAGGCCTAGGCGTGCTAATTTATTTCGATATTCCTCATGACCATGTTCTAAGAGAACAGAGTTCACCAATTCTCGGATAAGTGAGCCTGTGAGATATGTGGTTTGATATTTGTAAATTCTATTTTCAACTTCTTCTGTAATTTTTTGTGCTAGCTCTAATGGAAGACTTCCTTCACGAACTAGTGATTGAATAATTTTATGAGAATTAAATTCTTCAATTGATTCATGTGATGTTCTAACATACATTTTTCCACTTTCAATAATTGATCTTTCCTCAATTTGTCTTGCCAAGCTCAAGACTAGTTTTCCAAGATTTGTAATTGTGTAACGTCTTTCAGATTTGTTAAGTGCAACAAGAGATTGTCTAAGTAATTTTCTCAAATGGTATGCAAATTTACCACTTTCTTTTTTTGATTTGAATCCAGCTAGTGATTTTAATTCAGAATAAGTCAAAGGACCCTTAGAATTTAGGATTCTGAGAATATCGATTCTATTTGGGCTTGCCATAACAGAGAAGATCATTCGAACACGTTTTGATGTAGATTGTAAGATTCCACTTCTCTTAGGTAATGAGTCTAAGTCTTCATCTGAGTCATCAAAGTCTGAGTTGCTATCTAAGTCTAATTCTAATTCCTCATCACTTAGTTTCATGTAGTGATCTAAAAAAAAGCACTAATTAAGACTTATGACTAGACAATTTCAGAGGGTTTTGGATCAGATTTGTTGGTTACAAACAAAGATCTATTATTTTAAAACGTAGAAATGATCTACTTGGAGATCATTTTTCTTGAACATCAAGTGAAAACTCTGATGTAGAAAGTTTTTGGCCACATGATGGACACTTATTATTATAAGGACGTACTACATCTTTAAGGGATTTTAACATTTTCATGTCTGTGATCTTTTCTCCACATTTACCACATGTAACTTCAACTGACATGGAAATGATCAGATTGTAAAAGTATTAAGAATCGATTTCGAATATTTTTAATAATTCAAGCAAATTATTTTACTGCTTTTCAATGATGATTCCACAACCATCTTCAAAACCTGCAATTTTGGCTCTTGTTCCAACTGGCAAATCAGCAGGAGTAGCAATTCCTGCCATAAATCCAGAAATTCTCAACTCTGAGTTATCTAGTTGAAGTACGACAAAGGCATATGGTGTATATTTTTCAAAGCCAGCAGGCGCCACAGTAATTATAGTATAAGTAGCAATTGAGCCTACACCATCTAAAAGAACATCTTCAAATCCCTTGCTACCGCATTTTAGGCAATAATAGGCTGTAGATAAATGAAGGTAACCACAGCTAGTGCATTTATGAGTTAGAAGTTTACCTTCTTTGGCATATTGAATAAGTTGTTCTTCAATAGTCATTTTACACACTTTGGAATACGTGAACAGCACAACTTGCACCAGTTGCACCAAAATTATGAGTTAAACCAATTTTTGCATCTTTAACAGTTCTTGCACCAGCTCTTCCAGTTAGTTGATCAAATACTTCTACTACTTGTCCTACACCAGTAGCACCAATTGGATGTCCTTTTGATTTAAGACCACCTGAAGGATTAATTGAAATATCAGAATTCAAACTTGTTCTATCTTCACGAACAGCCTGTACACCTTGTCCTTTATCAAAGAATCCCAAGTCTTCAGTGTCAACTACTTCGGCAATTGTAAAACAATCATGTACTTCTGCAAAATCTATATCTTTTGCAGTGATGCCTGCCATTTTGTATGCAGCTTCTGCTGCAATCTTTGTACTTGGAATTGTTGTCATGTGTTCACGTCCTTGTAATGCAGCAGGTGAACCACCTCTGCCTGAACCAATTACTTCAATGTAATCACCACCATTCTCTTTTGCAAATTTTTCAGAACAAAGAATTACAGAGCTTGCACCATCAGAAAACGGACAACAATCATAAAGTTTTAGTGGACTTGCAACTACTGCAGAGTTCATTACATCATCTACTGTGATCTTCTTTTGCATGTGAGCTTTTGGATTAAGTACACCGTTATCATGATTCTTCACTGCAACTTTTGCAAAGTCTTCTTCAGTTGCATCAAACTCTGTCAAGTAAGCTCTTGCCATAGATGCAAATAATCCTGGAAATGATGCACCAGCTTGTCCTTCATAGAAAAAGTCTGAACAATATGCAAAGTAAGTTGTTGTCCATTCAGTACCTGTATGAGTTACTTTTTCAACACCAGTTACAACAAGACAATCATAAAATCCGGCTGCAACATTTGCATATGCTTCTCTAAAAGATACAGAACCGCTACCACATGCAGATTCTATTGTTAATGATGGTTTATCTGGAATTCCTAATCTACTCATTAAGACAGGACCAAGGTGTACCTGCTTGTCTGCAACTCCAAAAACGTTTGAAATGTAAGATGCTTCGATATCTTTTGGAGAAATTCCTGCGTTTTCTATGGCTGAAACTGATGCTTGAGTAGTAATATCTGCAATACTTTCTGCTAATTTTCCATATTTCGTGCTACCAGCACCAAGAACACAAACCTTTTCCACTAATGTCACTGACCCCAATCCCTATAAAAATTGTTTTAGTAAATTCATCATAGAAATGTCACCAAAGAAAACAAGTCTTCAAACTATTCAGATCAAAAGTATTGCAACAAGACATACAGTAAAAACTACAAAGTCAAAAACTAACATCTTCAAAAAAGAGATCATTCAATTTTTGGATAGTAATGGATACCTATCTTGGTCGTCAAAAGAGAGAAAATATATAATTCTTGGAACTAATTCTCCAAAAAATGGACTAGTACAATGCCCACATTGTAAACTTGGAGAATTAATGGTCATTAGATCAAGAACAACAAGAAAGCGATTCATGGGTTGCTCAAATTTCTATGGTGGATGTAAAGCATCATCACCATTGTTACAAAAAGCAAGACTACGAGCTACAAAAAGTCCTTGTGATGTATGTAAATGGCCAATGATAATTTTTCGCTATTCACGAAATCAAAAATGGACTAAACAATGTTCAAACTTTAATTGTAAAAGCAGAAAATCTAAGCCTTCAAAGTAGAATAAACATCTGTTCTTCTGTTTTTAAGTAATGGTAAAATTTTACGTGTTTCTTTTACTTTGTTTAAATCAATGTTAACAAAATCTATTCCTTGTTTCTTTTTCATATCAAGTAAAATTTTTCCATATGGATCAACTACTAAACTTCTACCACAGTAGATATTTCCAACTTGATCAGGTGCAATTACATAACATCCATTCTCTATAGCTCGTGTTTTGTTTATTGTAATCCAATGTTCTTCTTTCATGTTACCTTGAACCCAAGCAGATGGTACAACTAGTATTTCAGAGCCTGCAACAGCAAGTGATCTAGACATTTCTGGAAATCTTAAATCATAACATATCATCATGCCAACTTTTCCTAATGATGTCTTTACTGGTTTTGTGATTTTGGAGCCTGAAATCATTTTATCTGATTCTTTGAATCCTAATGCATCATAGAGGTGAATTTTTCTATATGTAGAAATTACTTTGCCTGATTGGTCAATTACAAAACTAGTATCATAGACACGATCTCTTTTTCTGCTCTTTTCATAAAATGAACCTATAACTTGAATACGATTTTCTTTTGCAGCTTTTGCAATTGTTGTGACAAAATTTCCATTAATTGTTTCAGCCAAATTTGCAAGTTGTTTTGCTGTTTGAGAAGAATTTGTATAAAACATCATAAATTCTGGAAATGCACATAATGTTGCATTTTTTGAAGCTGCTTTTGAGATAAATGAAATAATTTTTTTTAGATTATTTTCTTTGTTAATTGATGCTTTGAATTGAATAACTGCAGCTTTCATAGAATTGATTAATCAAATGATAATAAAAGGATAAACTATTGGTACAATTATTTTTAAAAATTGTTAAAGTTGGTTTCCTGCCAAAAACCAATTTTCTTTAGGATTGTCTTCAAAAACAACAATTACATGAGTTTCTTTTGTTTTTAGAATCTCTACTGCTGATTTTGTGATTGCTTTTGCGTATTCATCTTTTTGTTCCTGTGATCTTCCAGGATACATTGATACTGTAATCAACGGCATGATAATTTCAAATAGTTTCAGTGATTTATTCTTTCAATAATCTGATCTGTAACCATATCTTGTACCATACGTAAAATCAGAGCCATGTGTTTTTTTGTAAATGTAACCAGTTGCTAAACCTACTACAAATCCACCAATATGTGCAAGATAAGCTACACCACCACCTGCAACACCAAATCCTCCTATGAAAAATGGAAGTAGGTTTTGAAAGATTAACCAAAATGGTAAGAACCATCTAGCCTGAATGTGCATCATTCTCCAAAAGAATCCCATCATCAAGAAGGTTTGAATTCTGGCTTTTGGGAAAATTACAAGGTATGCACCCAATATTCCAGAGATTGCACCAGATGCACCAACTGCAGGAATTGCACTGTTAACATCACCATAGATATGCATCAGTCCAGCAAGAACTCCCCATGTTAAATAAATTCCAAGAAACTTTGCTTTTCCAAACTTTTGTTCAATGTTATCACCAAAGATCCACAAAAATAACATGTTACCACCAAGATGCATTAAACCACCATGCAAGAATATTGAGCTAATTAGAGAAACATATGGTGTATCAGGACAAGCCAGTCTAAAAGAACCTGCACCAAAATCAAGGTTTAATGCACTTCCACTAGTTATACAACTAGGAACTGCACCCCAATTGTAAAACAGATTAAATGCATTTTGGTTTGTAAAGTCAAAGAATTGTCCAGTGTATACAACTTCGATAAAAAATACAATTACATTGATTATGATTAATGCATAAGTTACTGTTGGTTTGAATCCTGGAGGATGTGGATTTTCATCACGTAATGGAAACATTAGTTATTTTGCTTGATTAAAATTTGTATAATAAGATTATTCTGTAATCATATTATAATAATTTCTCGTTTAACAAGATTTTCAATCATATTTAGAAACTCAAAGTCTGAAATTTTTTCTTCAGCCCACCAGCCTGCAGAATATTTTATCCATTGTGGAATTTGCCATTGAGATTCATCGAAATCACCTCGTGAAGATATAGAAATAATTTCGTTTTCAAACAAAAATTCAATTCCTTTAAGAAATTCTGTATCCATACTTTGATTAGTTGACCACCAATTTGCTTCGTTTCGAATCCAGTCAGGAATAAAAAGAGTTTCAATTAGTTTCCCTTCAGGATCAAATCCTGAAATTGTTAAAACACCAGATGATTGAGGATCTATTAGAAACGCTACATGCCAGTTTCCCATTTCATCAATACTTTGAATTGAATCAACGTATACATCATTTAGAAAAACTTGAAAAGACTCATTTTCTGAGTATCTAGGAAATTCTAGATTAATAGAATTTTGAAGTGGCCATCCTTCAATTAAACTAAATGAAAGATTTTCTCCTTTGTAATCAAATTCAGGATATGACAAAAGAATTCCTGAATCATATCTTATTCTGAAAATGTCATCATTTCTAGGTACATTCAAAACAATAATGCTATCTTGTCCAATTGCAAAACAGCTATAGTACCATACTTTAGATGCAACTGCTGGATCAGGAAACATTGAAAATTCTCTAATCTCACCAGGCTTCATTTCAATAATTGGAAAAACATTTTGGCCTACATCTAATGTTTCATTTTCAAATCCATGAATTACTGCAAAAATTTCTACGTTAGAAATTATTTCAGTTCCATTATTAATTATTCTTCCAGTTAAATGACCGTCTTCGTGAATTTTTAAAGTTTGATCATAGATAACATCTATTGGAATAACATCTGTTTTGGTCTTCTCAAATGATAGTTCTGCAGGCATTAAGATTGGTGAATCTAAAACTTCAGGAAATTTAATTTTGAATGGAATTTCTTCGCCTGAATTTAAAGGGGAATGTTGAATTGTTTTAGAAAACATTTTAGAATCATCTTTTACTGAAATTGAAATAGTAGGAATAACATCATAATCAAAATTATTTTTTATGTTTCCTACAACAGTATAGATTCCATTTGAGTCAAAATATCCAATATATTCATTAGTTGGAATAAAAATATCTGCAAATGAAAACTGTGGAATTAAAAAAATAGAAAATAAAAGTCCTAATAACAATAAAGTTGTTGAAGGAAAAGAGATCATACACGAATTATTCCTTTTTGAATTAGAAATTCCAATCCTTGAACAAATGTTTTATCATCAATTTGATCATTTGCCCACCAGCCTGCATTATTTTTAATCCATGATGGAATTTCTTGAGAGTCTAAAGCATCTTGTGTAGTTGGAGGAATTACAATAATTCCATTTTTAATTAAATATTCAATTCCTTGAATGAATGAGTCATCATCAATTGAACCATCAGCCCACCAGCCTGCATTATTTTTAATCCAATTAGGAATAGAAATCTCATTTTGATTTGTAACTGGATTAATTACAATTGGAATAGTTGTTTTTGCAAAGATATTACCATCTAAATTTTTGAAATTTAGATTTACAATTCCTGTAATATCTTTAGGAATCAAAAATTCTGCAATACTGTGTTTATCTTTAGAATCAGAACTAACTCTACTTTGTTCAAAAATTACTCTATCATTTTGAGTCATGGAAAAGTCATAGTTTGTAGCAATAGGTCTATTTTTTAAGAAAATATCAGTTACATCAAAAATTATTTTTGCATTTGAATTAGATTGTAAATTCTCAGGTTCCCATGAAACAAGAATTCGAAATTGTCCATTTTCAGTTACTGAGCTTAAATGAATATAATTACGATCTGGTTTGATCACAAAATTCATTCCATTTTGTTCTGTATTGTTTTCAAAAATATTCAACAACTCCTTTTGGTTTATAATAAAATGAATAACACGATCATCTGCAAAAAAATCATCAATTGTAATAACTTGTTCAGACAATTTAACATCATTAACATACATTGTAAATCCAGATACTAACAAATCACCAAAAGTACTTGGTATTGAAATTTCTTCATGAACAACAGAAGTTTGGTTAATGTTTGATTGACTCCACTCAAATGGCATAAAAAAACTAATTTCTTTTGAATTAGGATCATATTCAAAGTCTGAGATTTCATCATAATACGTTATAACATCAATGTATTGGTCACCAAAATTAGGATCAACAATATCATGTCGAGTTGTTTGAGCAATAGAAATTCCTGAATTAAATACAAGAGGTTCTTCTAGTTGTTTTGAATATCCATCAGCTGTAAGTATGGTTATATCAAATTTGTATAATCCACCCTCACTGAGTCTAGGTCCTTTGACATGAATCATTCTACTTTCAAATCCTAATAATGAACCAAAGAAATTACTTTCACTCTCTCCTTCTTCAAGTATTATAGAATCAGTTTCTTCAGATACAAAATTAAAGACTATGAACCCATTATCAGCCTTAAATGCTTGCTCAAATAGGAATTTATCACCACGTTCAGACTTTATCAAAAAAGTAACATCTCGTAAAGTTATTTTAGAATTAAAATCAATTAGTGAAATTGATATTTGTTGGTCATCACTTGCATTAGGATCACTTACTGATGATGAAACTTCCAAAGTGACTTGTCTTCCATCTAATTCTACAGGAGGAAAAGTTTCACTTCCTAATCCATGACCATATACATAATCAAATGTGAACACAAACAAAGATGAAATAATTAGAATTAAGACTAGTGATAAATTTCTCAAACTACGTCCACTTATTTGGATCTTTTTTACGTATTTCTTTTCCATCAATAGTAATTTGATCTTGTTCTTCAAATACAGTATGCCATTTCCCATTACTTGGAAAAATTTTGTTCATTTCTTCAACCTTATCATTAGTTGGTGATTTGTTCATCAAAGCTCCCCATCTCATATTTGGGACTTTTGGCATGATATCATTGATGTCTTTCATTACATTATCACTACAGAATTTATTTAAAAACCTATGATTGCACTCTCATAATTCCTTCTTTGATTAAGAATTGAATTCCTGAAACAAAGGAGTTATCATCAATTGAACCATCAGCCCACCAGCCTGCATTATTTTTAATCCATGATGGAATTTCATTTGAACCAGTACTGGAACCTTGTGTAGTTGGAGGAATTTTTAGAATGTCTTCTTTGATTAAGAATTGAATTCCTGAAACAAAGGAGTTATCATCAATTGAACCATCAGCCCACCAGCCTGCATTATTTTTAATCCATGATGGAATTGTAGTAGGTAGTTGTGCATCAGGTATACTTGGAGTAGTTTTTGGAATACTAGGTCCAAGCTCAATAATTCCTGAACCAATTCCAGCAAACGTTTGGTTATAATCTAATCCTGTTCCATAAACTAGAATATCGATTCGATATTGTCCCTGTGATGGAATATAGATTTCTTGAACATCAATTCCTTCTGTAGCAAGAATACCTGGATTTTGAGGATCATCACCTGAGAATCTTTCTAATTCTTGATCATTTTCATCAATAAATGAAATTGCATATCTGATATCCTTAATGAGGTCTCTATTTTCATCAAAGAATGTTATATCAAAAGGCATCAAATCACCTGCACCATAACTTCCATCCCATGAAATGTTTATAGTTGTTGGAACTTCTGTTGGCGGGTTGGTTGAAGTATCTACAAGATAAAATTCAGTTGAACTTTTTGATACTTCACTTAGTGGAACTAGTTTCAAATCCATTTTTTTGTTATCATAATTATCTGATCCTAATGTTTCATTGATTTTTTTTAATTCACTATTTGAAATAAGAAAATGAACAATGTTAGTATCGTCATATGAATATGGATCATTTAGTAATGCTCTCTGATCAATTTCTACACCATTAACATATCCTTTGAATTGTTTTCCTTCTGCATAAGGTGCAAATGTTTTTGGAATTCTGACTTCTTCATGAACTACTTGTACCAAATTAACATAGTCGGGACTCCAATCAAATGGCATATCAAATGAAATTGCATTATTTGATTGATCAAATTTAAAATTATCAACATCATCATAGTATGTTTTTACAATAACTGGAACTTCTTCAGCATTTGCAGTTTGTATAAAAAAGTCTTGTTCCTGTGCAACACTAACAAAAGTGTCATAACTTAACCTTTCAGCTAGTACAGTTCTTGGACTAGTAGCTGCTTCAATATCAATTGTGATTTGGTATAACCCACCTTTTACAAATATTGGACCAGTAATTGTTGGTCGTCCACAAATATCCAAATTCTCATCAGTACATGCTTGTCCTTGTACGTATAGAGCACCAGGTGCACTAACATGTTCAGAACCACCATAAGTTGTACAATCCATAAGATTAATTTCATCACATCCAGATTGTGGCTTAAGTTTAACGTCTAATCTTCCATCTGGATCATAAAACAAATTTCTAGCTAAAAGCTCTCCGCTTTGCCATACTTCTACTCTGTATGTTACTTTATCAAGATTAACATCAGTTAATGTATCAAAAAAACGAACTTGCATATTAGCAGAATCAATTTCTCCTACTGTAATATCAGATGGGTTCAATTGTGTACGTACAGTAACTTCCATATCACCAAAAGATATTGGTTCAGCTTGATCACCACCAAGTCCATGTCCAAATGCATTTGGGATAATAACAGGAATTGTAAAAATAGCAATTACTGTAATGAATAATGCAAACTTGTTATACAATGTTTTAATTATGTGAATTCCTTATTTAAAGCTGGCATAGAATTTCTATGCGTAATAATTTGTTTAGAAAAAGAAAGCACAATTTTTATTCATCATACTAAAACATGAATTATGAAATTTTTATTTGTACTGTTACTTGTTCCACTTTTAATAATTCCAGCTTTTGCTGAATCTCAAACTTTACCAACTGAAAAAGGTACACTGGATGTTAAATTAACATATGATCCAATTAAGCCAAATATTCAAAACAAAATAAGTATTGATTTTATAAATCCCTTTACAAAAAATATACAAGTACATATTGACTATAATGTTGTAGTTTTAAAAGATGGTGAAACTGTTTTTGGACCAACCCCACTCATTCATACATCTGAAGGTTCTGTAAAAATTCCAATTGAGTTCAATCTTGGTGAAGGAGTATATTCTTTGGGTATTGGAGTAGAGGGGATTTTATTTTCACCAATTACACCAGAAAAAGTTTCTTTTGATATTGCAGTAGGAGAAACTCAATCCATTACACCGCCTGACAATAAAGAAAATGGTGGTTGTCTAATTGCAACTGCAACATATGGTTCAGAATTTGCACCACAAGTACAACAATTAAGAGAACTTAGAGATAATACAGTTCTAAAAACAAATTCAGGTTTAGCATTTATGACAACCTTTAATCAATTCTATTATTCATTTTCACCAACTATTGCAGACATAGAAAGAGAACAACCAGTTCTCAAAGAAGTTATGAAGGTAATTCTAACTCCAATGATATCATCATTATCATTACTAAACCATGTAGACATTGATTCAGAGCCAGAAATGCTTGGATATGGCATATCTCTAGTTCTACTAAATATTGGAATGTATATTGGAATTCCTTTATTTGGAATTCTAAAGTTGTACCAGTCTAGAAAAATTTGATTCTTTTTTAGGAAATTCTAGTGAGGTTTTTATGTATCCCTACAAGTATTTTGTCTAATGAAGACTAAAACAATTAGTTCTTTCTTGGTACTATTTGCTATTGTAGCTGGAATTGTTGCATCAACACCAGCTGCTTTTGCAGATCACTCAGAAGTTACAATTGTAACGGCAGACGGTTCTGGCGCTCCAGGATGTGAAGAAACCGCAGACGGATGTTTCCTTCCAACTACCGCAACAGTAGATGTTGGTGGAGTTGTAATAATGTCAAACACTGATACTGCAGCACATACATTCACATCAGGAGATCTAGCAGATTCTGATTCAGTAGGAAATCTATTTGATACCAGTTTGTTAATGGCAGGAGGTTCATATGAATACTCTCCAGATACAGTAGGTGAGATTCCTTACTTCTGTATGGTTCATCCTTGGATGCAAGGTGTAATCATAGTACAAGAAGCAGGAGCTGATGATGACGAAGCAATGCATGATGATGCAGAGTTAATGGTAACAATTACCGACTCAGCTGTTCTAGGCGGAACTCAAGTTGATCTTGAATTCAGCGAATTGCACGTCAATTATGAAATCACTGCAACACAAAATGGTGAAACAGTCTTACAAGAAACTGCACATTCAATGGAACTTACAGCATCTCATCAAATCGATGCAGTTGGATCCGATGAAAGTCCAATAGACATAGACATAGTTTCTTTAGGAATTGGTCCACCAGGTGATGAAGCCAATTGGACTGGACCAACAGGTTCAGTAGCAACTACACAAGTAGTTCCAGAATTTGGTACGATTGCAATGATGATATTAGTTGTCGCAATCATAAGCATCGTTGCAGTAACTGCAAAATCTAGAGTCGTTCCAAGATTTTAGGAATTCCTCTTTTTCTATTTTCTTTTTATTAATGCAATTATTGCTAAGATA
Organism: Candidatus Nitrosopumilus sp.; assembly: GCA_028439805.1. GTDB lineage: Archaea > Thermoproteota > Nitrososphaeria > Nitrososphaerales > Nitrosopumilaceae > Nitrosopumilus. The sequence continues at coordinate 22,321 of JAMHKW010000012.1, forward strand.
ATAGCTGCTGTAGCAATTGATAATCCAAATATTGCAAAGTCATATGCTTCTCCACCATTAGAGGATACAGAAGTTTCACCAGATTTTAGTTTTGAAACATCTTGTTGGAGAGAAGAAATTGCATTTTTTAGTGAAGTAAGATCTGCTGGTCCCTCACTACTAGTTAGAGGAAAATCTAAAACGGATGTACTTTCTACATCTTCAATTGGAATTTTTACATCAACAGGAGTGCCATTGATTTCTCCCTTCATATCCATAATGTAACTACCAGTTTTAGTTGGAATTACAGGTGAAAAATAGTAACCAGGTCTTGGATCAGAATTAATATCAATTTTTTTGGTGGCACCACCATACATAGCTGTAGCCTCTAAATTTTTGAATACACTAGTTACTCCCATGTATGAGCCTTCAGTTTCTCCAGACTTAGTAATTTTAAAGACAATATCATTTCTAATTCCTACAACAGGCGGTTCAATTCCCCAACCTACT
>JAMHKW010000013.1:0-18361 GCA_028439805.1 Candidatus Nitrosopumilus sp.
ACATCAGTTAGATTTGAACCAGGAGATACAAATGAAATTGAATTAACAGAATTTGGTGGGAAAAAAATTGTTTATGGATTCAGTGGGTTAGTAAATGGAAATCTTGATGAAAAACAAGAAGAGGCATTCAAAAAAGCTACTGAAAAAGGATTCAAGGGAATGGGTAAATGACTCTAAACATTCCAAAAAAAACTTATGTTGACTTGTTTGGTCCAACTACCGGTGACCGCATTCGTCTTGCTGATACTGATTTGATTATTGAAATTGAAAAAGACTTGATCAAATATGGTGATGAGGCTGTATTTGGTGGAGGCAAAAGTGTGCGAGATGGAATGGCACAAGCAAGTGGTGTATCTAGAACCGAATCAGTAGACCTTGTAATTACAAACGCAATTGTAATGGATCCTATTTTGGGAATAATTAAAGCCGATATTGGAATTAAAGATGGGAAAATTGTTGGTGTAGGAAATGCTGGCAATCCTGATATCATGGATGATGTTGATATGATAATTTCTTCAAATACTGAGATAATTGCTGGTGAGAATACAATTTGTACTCCTGGAACAATTGATTCTCATATTCATTTTATTTCTCCTCAACAAACAACACACGCAATATGTAATGGTACCACTACGATGATTGGTGGTGGAACTGGTCCTGCTGATGGAACTAATGCAACAACATGTACTCCTGGTAAATGGAATATTCATAGGATGATTGAATCAGTTGATGGACTACCGTTAAACTTTGGTTTTCTTGCAAAAGGAAATGATTCTCGTGAAACTGCATTACTTGAACAAATTGAAGCAGGAGCTTGTGGATTAAAATTACATGAAGATTGGGGTACCACTCCTGCTACTATTGATTCTGCTTTGAGTGTTGCAGACAAAACTGATACTCAAGTTGCAATCCATACAGATACTCTAAATGAATGTGGATTTGTTGATGATACTATTGAAGCAATTGCTGGAAGAACAATCCATACTTATCATACTGAGGGAGCTGGAGGTGGCCATGCTCCTGACATTATGAAAATTGCTGGTGAAGAAAATATACTTCCTTCATCAACAAACCCTACAAGACCTTTTACGGTAAATACACTAGCAGAACATCTTGACATGATGATGGTTTGTCATCATCTAAATTCATCAGTACCTGAAGATTTGGCCTTTGCAATGTCTAGAATTAGAGGAGAGACTATTGCAGCAGAAGATGTCTTACATGATATTGGAGTATTGAGTATGATGTCTTCAGATAGTCAGGCTATGGGAAGGGTAGGTGAAGTTACAACTAGAAATTGGCAGACTGCTGATAAAATGAAAAAGATGACTGGTGCTCTTCCAGAGGATAATGAACAAAATGATAATTTTAGAGTGAAAAGATATCTTGCTAAAATCACAATAAATCCTGCCATAACTCATGGAATTTCTGATTATGTGGGCTCATTACAGCCTGGAAGACTAGCTGATATTGTAATTTGGTCTCCTGAATTTTTTGGAGTCAAACCAAAGATGATCATTAAAGGTGGTTTTAGCGCATATTCGCTTATGGGAGATCCTAATGCATCAATTCCTACCACTGAACCTGTATTGTATCGTCCTATGTTTGGAGCCCTTGGTCAAACAAAATATTCTACTTCTGTAACATTCACATCACAATTAGCATTGGATAATGGTATTGAATCTGAAATCAATTCAAAAAAGAAATTAGTTCCTGTTAAAAATTGTCGTTCTATTGGAAAAAAAGACATGTTGTATAATGATCTTACGCCAAACATTGAGGTTAATCCTCAAACATATGAAGTAAAAGTTGATGGAAAACTTGCAACTACAGATCCTGCAGAGAAAGTTTCATTGGCAAGACTTTATAATTTATTTTAACTTTGTATGTTTAATTTAAAAATAATTTACTATCTAACCCGATTGTAAATACAATATTGATACCTATAACGAAAGTTATCCCAGCAATTATGTATCTTAAATATTTAGTAGCTGAACTTATTTTTGATAATAAAATAAATGGTAATCCTATAATTCCACTAGCAACAGTCATGCCAATTATACTACCTATCCCAAACAAAATTAAAAAATACATCATTACATCAAAACCATTCATGGTAGACGCAATTAATGCTACAAGACTACCAGTACCTGCAATACCGTGAATACATCCTATTAGATATGATTTATGACCATGTTTATGTTCTGCACCATGGTTGTGTGAATGAGTGTGAGCAATTCCGTTTGAATGTTTGTGAGGATGAATATGTTTTTGTTTGAAGATACTTTTGTTTGTAAATGTAAAAACTCCTAAAACAATTAACATAAAACCTACAACCATTTCTGCACTAAGAAAGAAATCATTAGGTATGTTTAATGATAAACCTGCAATCAATAATCCAATTAAAATTATGCTGGATGTATGCCCCATTCCCCAAAACACCCCTCGTAAAGAAGAACTGATAGTTAAACTCCTTAATCCTTGTTTTTTTGAGTTTGTGGAATTCTTGTTATTTTTTAATAGTTGAGTAGAGACTGCACTGAGATGATCAGGCTCAAAAGCATGTACTAATCCAATCATTAGACCTGCAATTATTATTAAAAAAGGATTGTTGGCTTGCAACATTTCCATTAATGTTTCAATCAATTATCTCACTATTCCTATGTTGTCTGTTCATAAAGAAAATATTGGTTACTGTGGATAGGGGCACTCATAACTCAATTTTCATTAATCTCTCTTTGGGATTTCAGCACGTGGGTTTCCAAAATTATATGTATTTCCAGTACCGCGATAATTTTTAGGTCTGACAGGGTCTCCTCCATCCAAACCTCTTTTTGTTAATGACAATCCAGCTAATAGTTCTATAACTAATCTTTGTCCCAATCCTGATGTGATACCACCATTGTAAGAACTTGAATCACTGACATCATATGCTGGAGCAATTTCTACCAAATCCATTGCAAATCTATCAGGATCAAATGATTTTGATAATTGTCGTATCATTCTAATTCCTTCTCTTGATGTAAGTCCGTTTGGTTCTGGTTCACCAGTACCTGGTGCATAAGCAGGATCAAAAGAATCTATATCCCAACTGAGATAGACGGCATCTGTTCCATCATTTGCTCTGTCAGCTATTTCTTTTGCAATTACATCAATTCCTAATTCTTCTACATCAAGCATTGTAAACCATTGGAAATCTTGATCAGACATCCATTTGTACAAATCTCGTCCTGGCCAATATCCTCTTGGACCTACAAGAGAATAGTTTCTCCCTTTCAGACAACCCATCTCCATTATTCTTCTAATGTGTGCACCATGATCATACTTGAAACCTGTTAATCCTTGTGGGGCACAATCCGCATGTGTATCAAAATGAATCATGCCAATGTTTTTCCATTTTTTCTGGAATGCTCTAACGTTTGCATAAGTAATTGAATGATCTCCGCCAAGCATTACTGGAATACCGTCTGCTTCTAGTACTTCTTTTACCTTTAGAGTCATTCTCTTGTGTGACTCTATTACATCTCCTGGTGAGACTATGACATCACCATAATCTACTGTTCGAAAAGTTCCAAATGGGTCTGCACCAGTTTCAATGTTGAATCGTTCAAAAGGAGGTGATGGAATTGTAGAGGCAGCTCTTATTGCTCTTGGACCATATCTTGCTCCAGGTCTAATAGTTGTACCAAAATCAAAAGGTTCACCAATAATTGCAACGTCAGGTTTTGCTTCAAGTAATTCTTTATGTGTTCTTACCCAAGGAAGGTGCAAAAATGTATTAATTCCTACAAATGGCGCAACATCTGCACCTTGAAAATCGTCACCATAAAATTCCATGCCCATTTAAATCGAATTTCATTCACGACTTTAATAATTAAAGATTTCAAGTAAAGTACGAATTTTTATTTCCTTTAACACCTAATCCATACATATAACAAAAAAATCAAATTATGTGTAATATGCGATTAACTAAACTATAAAAATAATATTTGAGTAAAATATCTATATGATATTAACAAATTCGAAAAATGCTTGGTATTTTTTGAATCAAGGACTAACAGCAGTTTATTACAATCAATTTAAAAAAGCTGTTACGAAATTTAACAAAGCTATTTCCATAGAACCTGAAAATATTGTAGCTCAACTTCATAAAGGTACAACATTACATAAAATGTATGATTTTCAAAATGCCATAATTTGTTTTGAACATGTCTTATTAGTAGATCCAAAAAATTTAGATGCTTTATACAACAAAGGTCTTGCACTTGAAAAGTTAGAAAAATATGATGAGGCAATAATCTATTTCAAAAAATCACTTGAAATTGATTCACAATATTCTGATTCATTAATATCAATGGGTATGTGTTTTAGTAAATTAGGTCAAAATGATGAAGCTCTAAAAATAACTGATCAAGTTTTGTTGGATGATCCAAAAAATTCTTCTGCACTTTATAATAAAAGCCTGATTCTTGGAAGATTAGAAAAGAAATCCGAGGCTATATCCTTCTTGAAAAAGGCTGTTGATGAAGATTCTAGACAATCCAATATGTTATATGAAAAAGGACAAAAACTTACAAAGCAAGGAAAGCATGAGGAAGCAATAAAATTCTACACTCAGGCTTTAGATATAGATAATAAAAATACTAAGGCTCTTGTGGCCAAAGGATGGACACTTGATTTTGCAGGATTTTCAAACAAAGATATCTTTGTATTTTATGATAAGGCCTTAGAAATTGACCCAAAATGTACTGATTCCCAACTTAACAAAGGAATGGTATTAGACAAAACTGGTATGCACAAAAAAGCCATAGAGTGCTTTGATAAAATTTTAGAATATGATCCAAATAATGTTAGAGCACTTTACAGCAAAGGCATTTCTTTATGTTCATTGAAAAAGTATGGAAAAGCTAGATTCTATTGTGAATGTGCATTGGAAATTGAACCGAGAAATGTTCTTGCCATATGTAGTATGGTGTGGTTTTTGGAACACTCCAAAAAATATACTGAAGCTCTTGAATATTGTGAAAAAGCATTAAAAATAAATCCAAATTATGTTTATGCGATAAGCTATAAAGGAAAATTACTTTTCTTATTAAAAAAATATGAAGAATCTCTAAAATGGTACAATAAAGCAGTAGAACTTGATCCTCAAAATCAAACTGCGATTTTTTATAGATATAAAGTGCAAGGTATGTTAGATAAAAAGAAAAAAGATCCATTTTTAAAAAGACTTACAAAATTATAACACTTAAAAAAATCAAAACAAAAACTAATTTTGGAATATTTTTATATTTGTTCTATGATGAATTTAGTAATGCAAAATGTTAGCACCCCAGAAGATATTGATAATGCATCAAGAAAAGTCATTAGTGCATTATATGGTGATGTGGATGACTTTAGAATAAATGAAACATTTCAAATTCCTGAAAAAGGACCTAGAGAAGCTTGGGATGTTCAAGTTAATTTCATGTTAGATGCTTTGAAATATACTGTAGATCTTGAAATACAAGAAAAAGGTGGTCATGTAACTAATGCACGACTAATTGATACGATGACACCACTCTAATTTTTTAATAATTTGATTACAATTAATTGAATTTATAGAGTTAAGATTTCTTTTGCTGCTTTAATTTTTACAAGTAATTCATTAATGTAACTATCTGCAAATCGCTCAAAACTGGGGCCTTCACTCAAATCTTTTAAATCCTCTTTTTGTTTTTGATATTCTTCTTGCAGCCATTTAAAATCTGTCCCCTTTAGACTGATGGAATGATCTTGAGCATCATTTTTTGATTCAAGCATGTTGACAATAAAATAACTTACAAATTTTGTAAAGCATTTTACCCCATATTTTTTTTCATATTCTTCCCCTAATTTTTCATAATTTTCTTGTAACCACTCTTTAACATCTGATCTAATTGTTATGGTATTATATCGACCTGATAAATCCAATTTTATTTTATGACTTTCTACAGAATAATACCCTCTTTTTACTTCATTCATAATGATGATTAGGGTACTTGGAAGAAACATTCCTGGATAACTTTTATCAGTTGCTTCTTGTAATCTAGTTGTAATTACAGGTTTCATTCCAACTGTGGAATATCCTTTCCCTGGCATACAAAATAATTTAATTTATTGCTTATATCGGTTTACTCATTCAGTGTTTTGAGATTCTTTTCTCTTCAATTCTTTAACTAATCGAATAAAAACCCAAAACGTCCCCATTGCTACTATCCCAATCCCAAGTCCGCTGTAAAATGTATTAGATGTTCCAGATTGACTTAAACCAAGTCCTAAAATAATTAAGATAACTGCAAAAGCATATTGTTTATCCACATTATCTCTGAGATGATTAAATTAATAAGATTTTGATTAAAAGTCATAACGTCAATTTGTTCCTTTTTTACGATCTAAAAATATGAAAATCATAATTCATTATTTTCTGAAATAGTCTATCTAGGGTATTTTTCTTTAAAATCTCAATTAAAATTGGATCAAATGTACTATACGTATCAATTTGTCAGCCTAAAACGTACTTTACCTGATAATTTCAATATTTATATAATTTTCATAATTTAGAAAGGCATGGTAGAGATGGATGGCTTTGCAATAGCTGTCGCCATTTTTATCGTAATTACAATTGCAGTGGGTGTATTTGCAGGTAAATTTGTCAAAAATAGTGGTAAGCGATTAATTGTTGCAGGAAAAAGTTTGCCTTTGTTTATGGTTGGAACAATGCTTGCAGCTCAAGCAGTTGATGGAAATTCAACGTTAGGAAATATTGCACTTACATTTGAATTTGGATTTTGGGCTGGTGCAGTTATTCCAATTGGTCTAGGATTGTGTTTACTCATAACATCTGCATTCTATGCAAAGCCATTAAACAAAATGTCTATGATCACTTTACCTGATTTCTATTTTAGAAGATTTGGAAACGGAGCAGAAGGAATTTCTGGTGTACTTATGATTATTAGTTTTCTAATCCTTGTTGCAGGCAATTTAGCTGCTAGTGGATTTATTTTAGAAGTTGTATTTGGCATTGATTATTTCTATGGTATAGCAATTTCAGCTATAGTAGTGGTGATATACACAGTTGCTGGCGGATTATTTGCATCAGCTTATACAAATCTATTTCAAGTTTATCTTGCCATAGGTGCGTTCTGGGCTGCTTTCCTTTTCTTTGCTGGAAACTTTGCAGATACTCCTTGGGATGTAATTTACAACAATGCGCCACCAGAGTTTATGGATCTTTCAGGATTGTATGATGTTGCAAATGGCGCGTTGATCAATTGGGGAGCTATCCTTGCATTGGGATTAGGTGATATCGTTGCACTTGACTTTATGGAAAGAGTATTTTCAGCTCGAAACCCAAAAACAGCACAAAGAGGTGCACTTATGGGCGGTGCACTAACAATGTTTACTGTAATTCCAACAAGTATGTTGGGAATTGTCGCATTTTATTATCTCCCTGCAGACACACTACCTGATTTAGCATTACCTATACTATCTACTGAATTTATGCCATTTGCAATTGGTGCGGCAATATTGATGGGTGTAATTGGAGCATCCATGTCTACTGCAAGTGGAGGACTATTGGCAATATCTAGTGTAATTTCTAGAAATATGATGCAAAGAATAATTCGAAGACGATGGATGGGACAACCTAATTGGAGTGATAGTCAATTACTCAAAGTAACTCGTCTTGTAATTATTCCAATGATGGTAGTTGGAACTGCTATTGGTTATTTCATACCAGCTCCTGGAATTTATCTAATCTTAGCGTTTGACATAGTTTTTGCTGGAGCATTTGCCCCACTTACATTTGGTCTGTTTTGGAAAAAGGCAAACATGCCTGCAGCTATTGCATCACTTGTTGTTGGTTCAGCTATACGATTCATCTTCTTCTTTACAATGCCAGAAGAATGGGCAGGATTAGATACAATGATACCTCCTGTTATTGCATTTGCTTTGTTTATAGTGGTGGCACTTGCGACACAAGGAAAATATCCAGGAAAAGCAAGACACGACATACGAGATTATGTTCCACCAGAGGAAGATGTTATTGCAGGAGAAGATTTGAAACACTTTGGAGATGGCAGTCAAGCAATGCCTGGAGGATCTAGTGCAAATACAACTGATCCTGGTGAAGATGTTGCAAGTAAGAATGCAACGTAAAATCAACTAACGTAAGTTATTCATTTTTTATTTTATTATTTTTCATAAATTAAACTAGTCAGCAAGTATGTTTTAATATCTAAAGGGCGGCTAAAAGTGAATGAAATATCCTGGTATACTTGATCAAGATATTTCACGAGTTGGATTACAAGAATCTCAAATGTATAATTTAATTTCAGGTAAACTTGTTACAGAAATAGTTAAAACTTCTCTTGGCCCACGTGGCATGGAAAAAATGTACATCGATATTCTTGGTGAAGATACTATAACAAAACATGGTGGTGCCTTTTTGAGAAAAGTTGATGTTGATCATCCTGCAGCTAAATCAGTTATAGAGGCTGTAAACACAGTAGATACCCATGTTGGAGATGGTACCACATCTACAGCTGTTTTGATAGGTAGTTTGCTTAAGCATGCTGAAGGATTATTAAAAATTGGAATCCCTGTTGCTACCATAGTTCGAGGATATGAAAGATGTTTGGATTATGCTTTAGATACATTAGATGAAATCAAAATACCATCAAACAGGAGAGATAAAAAAATAATGAGACAATTACTTACTACTTGTTTAGAGGGGAAAGCAATTTTTGATTTACATGAAGAAAATACAAAGATTGTAGATACAATCCTTGAAGCAATATGTGGAATAGCTAATTTAGAAAATGGACATGTAGATATTGATGATATTAAGCTTGAAGAAAAAATAGGAAATGTTACAGAAATACAATTGGTTAAAGGTACAGTAATTGATAAAACAATAGATAGTTCTGCGATGCCTAGAGTTATTCAAGATGCCAAGATTTTACTGATTAATGAATCACTAGAAACAATGAGGACAAAATCAGAGTCAGAGATAGAAATCACATCCCCTCAACAAATGAACCAATTCATTGATCAAGAAAATAAAGACTTACTTGTACTTGTAAAAAATATTATTGATTCAGGGGCTAATGTTGTAATTTCTAGGAAAGGAGTAAATGAGTTTGTTCAAGAGGCTCTTGCAAAAAACAATATTATTTCAATGCGGAGAGTAAAGTACAATGATTTATGGTGGTTAGAAAAAGCAACTGGTGCTAAGACCTGCAAAGATATTGAGAAAATATCTAATGATGAATTAGGTTTTGCCAAAAAAGTTTACGAAAAAACTATAGGTGGAGATAATATGGTTTTCGTAGAGGGTGGGAATAACCCAAAATCTGTAACTCTGTTATTACGAGCAAACTCCAAACGATATCTTGATGAATTTCATAGAAATGCTTTGAATGCATTTTATGTATTAAGAAATTTCCTTGAAAGCCCATTCATAGTGTATGGTGCAGGTGCTTCTGAATGTATAGTGGCACAAAAAATTAGAAAACAAGCCCTAAGTGTTGAAGGTAAAGAGCAAATTGTGATAGAGAAATTTGCAAATGCTGTTGAAGAAATACCATTAACATTAGCACAGAATGTAGGGATGAATCCATTAGATACATTGACGCAATTACGAACAAAATTTGCAAAATCTAATGGTCACATGAAATGGTATGGGATAAACTCTAACAATAGAAAAATATCTGATGTGTCATCCTCTGAAATCATTGAAACTGTGGCTGTGAAACAACAAGTTTTCAAAACTGCAGTTGAGGTAACTAATATGATTTTAAACATAGATGATGTCTTCATGAAGAATTTGATTGATAATACTCACTGTCATGTTGATGGAGTAGTTCATGCTCACCACGATGGTGGCAAATCTCATAATCACTTTGAGCAAGAAGGGCTAGAACAAAGACAGATGCATCATTATTACTAAATTATTAACAAAAAGCTACAATCTCTGAAAATAATTATACTATGGATTAATTGAAATTTGTAATTCTTGTTCTAATTCAGCACTTTTTTCACTATTTAATTGAGATTCTTCATCTAAATCAATTTGATTTTTTGATTCATCTGAAGAGTCAAATCCAAAATAGAACACCAAGTTAATAATTATAAACATTATTGCAATGATAATTAGCCTAGATTTCATTGATAGTTTTCTTTCAGGGTCTGGTTTGTGTGCCATATTGTAAATTCCAATCACTACTTTTTATCTATGTCTAAAATGTGAATCATTCCATAAGCTTTAAAGTTAGACCTGATATGTGAAACTGAATTTGAATGAAAAAAAATTAGAAGAGTATGATGAAATTTTTGATTACATTGTAGATACTCACCCAGATTGGGAGAAATTAATTACAGATGGTGATATCAAAGTCAAGACAAATCAAGATAAAGTGCAATTTGCCCATATGGAACAAATCTTGAAAAAATTTAATCTTAGAATTACTGATATTTCTTATTCAGACTATTATGGTATTTTTTTTGGAATTGAAAAACTTGAAACTATTTAGAATTTAATTCTCTTCTTTTTTGATGAATTAAACTTCAATTAGAAAAGTTAAATATTCGACGACAAACTGTTTTTTCATGAGTAAACCATCTGATCTTGGTTCTTTGAAAATAGGCTCTTACATTTTATTGCCACATTCTGATCAACCAAGTGGTGAGCCATGTCGAATTGTTGAATATGATACCTCAAAACCAGGAAAACATGGTGCCGCCAAAGCAAGAATTGTTGCAGAGGGAATTTTTGATGGTCAAAAAAGACCTCATGTGGGCCCAGTAAGTATGCAAATTCACATTCCACTGATTAACAAGAAAGTAGGCCAAATAATCTCAATTAATGGTGATACTGTACAAGTTATGGACTCTGAAACATTTGAGACAATTGATGTGAGTCTAATTGATGATGAAGTAAAGGGGAAATTGGATAATGGCCAAAATGTAGAATATTGGGTTGTAATGGATAAAACTAAAATCATGCGCATTAAGAGCTAATGTGGATGCTGATGATGAGCGGAAAAGCCGTCTGATTTTTGATGAGGATTATGAGTAATGAAGTGTCCGTTTTCAACAAATCTCAAATGTTTGTTGAATTAAATATTTTTTAGATTATGAAGTTAGGATCTCTTTTTTCAGGTGGGAAAGATAGTACATATGCAATTCATATGGCACAAAAACAAGGACATGAAGTCACATGTCTTCTAAGTGTATTTACAAAATCAGAAGAAAGTCATTTACTACATCATCCAAATTTACAGTGGACAAAATTACAATCTGAATCCATGAAAATTCCTCAACTAACAATTCATTCTGATTCTGATGAAACTGATGATGAGTTAATTGCACTTGAGAATTTATTGCAAAATGCTAAAGAAAAATTCCATATTGAAGGTTTGGTTCATGGTGGAATTAAAAGTCAATTTCAAAAAGAAAAATTCGAGACTCTTTGCTCAAAATTAGAATTAATTGCAGTTGCACCGCTATGGAATACTGAACCAGAACAATACATGAATGATTTACTAGATTCTAATTTTGATTTTATTATGATTACCGTGTCATCTGATGGTTTAGATGATACTTGGCTAGGAAAACAAATCTCAAAATCTGACATTGATACTTTGAGACAATTATCTGAGAAATTTGGATTTAACTTAAACTTTGAGGGAGGTGAGGCAGAAACATTTGTTATCAATTGTCCTCTCTTTTTAAATTCGATCAAAATTAAAGAATCTAAAAAAATATGGGATGGGTATAGAGGAAGGTTTGAAATAGTGGATGCGGAGTTGAAGTACAATGCTTGATGGGCTTAAGGAGAGTTTGGGTGCTGCAATCAAGAAGATTGTGAAATCTTCAGGTATAGATGAGGAACTTATCAAAGAACTTTCTAAAGATATTCAAAGAGCATTATTACAATCTGATGTTAATGTACAATTAGTTCTTGAAATCACAAAACAACTCGAAGAACGAGCACTAAATGAGACTCCTCCTCCTGGGCTTTCACGTAAAGATCATATTGTCAAGATCCTCTATGATGAACTTTCAAAATTATTAGGAAATGAATCTGAATTTGAATTTAAACCTGGAAAGCAAAATAAACTAATTTTGCTTGGGATTCAGGGTAGTGGTAAAACTACTATTGCATCAAAACTTGCCAAGTTTTTAACTAGACAAGGATACAAAGTTGGAGTTGTAGGTGCTGATACCTATAGACCTGGTGCATTGGTTCAACTCAAAACTATGTGTGAAAAATCAAATGTTGAAGTATATGGTGAAGAAAACAACAAAGATTCTCCTAGTATTGTAAAAAATGGATTAAAACATTTTGCAGGACAACCATTAGATGTGATTCTAATTGATACTGCAGGACGTCACAAAGAAGAACAAGACTTACTTGATGAGATGGCCAGGATTAACAAAGTTGCAGAACCTGATTTAGCATTACTTGTAATTGATGGAACTATTGGGCAACAATGCTATAATCAAGCAGAGGCATTTCACAAAACTATCCCTGTAGGTGGTGTGATAATTACAAAACTGGATAGTTCTGCAAAAGGTGGTGGTGCACTTGCTGCATCTGCAGCTACTGGTGCGCAAATAATGTACATTGGTACTGGTGAAAGAATTGATGATTTAGAAAAATTTTCTCCTACACGATTTGTCGGACGATTACTTGGTATGGGTGATATTCAAGCAGTATTAGATTTAGCAAAACGATTAGAAAATGAAGGAGATGATGTAAGAATGAAAAGAATCTCTAGTGGAAAAATGAACATGGAAGATTTCCTTTCTCAGTTAGAAGAAGTCACTAAAGTAGGCTCCTTGCAAGGAATTCTTGAGAGTATGCCCGGTCTTTCAGGAATGGTAAAAGATGATCAACTAAATCAGATGGAAGGCAGAATTTCAAAATGGAGATACATCATTCAAAGTATGACTAAAGCTGAAAAAGCAGATCCTGATAATTTACTTAATTCATCAAGAATTAAACGAATTTCTAGAGGTTCTGGTTGGCCAGAAGGCGAAGTAAAAGAATTACTCAAAAATTATAAAAATTCAAAGAATATGATGAAGGCCTCCAAAGGACGACAAATGCAAGGAACGCTTAGAAAAATGGGATTAGGATAATCATTCACATTAAACTCCTAACATGTCTGATTATCAAAAAATTGTTCTTCTTGCAAATCAAATCTTAAAAAAATATGAATTATGTGATCATTGCTTAGGTAGATTATTCTCAAAACAATTACATCTTTCATCAAATAAACTTCTTGGTAAAAAACTCAAAAAAAATCTAAATCATACTCAAAAATGTTACATCTGTAAAAATTTGTTTGATAATCTGGATCATTTTTTAAAATTAATGCTTGATACTGCATCAAACTATTCTTTTTCGTCATTTAGTGTGGGGGCTATAATGAAACCTTCTATTATTGATAGAGATGATTTGATTCGTTCAAAATACAAATTAAAAGGAATTGATAGTGTAAAGACTGATGTATCAAAAGAATTAAGAAAATCATTTTCTAGGAAAACAAGAAAGATTGTTGATTTTTTAGATCCAAATGTAACTTTTACAGTAAACTTGAAAGATGAATCTTGTCAACTACGTTCAAAGTCAATATCTCTTTCTGGAAGATACATCAAAACCTCAAGAGGAATTTCCCAAAAACAAAAATCTTGCAGTAATTGTTTTGGAAAGGGATGTAGAATTTGTGATTTTCATGGAATTTTGGAATTTGATAGTGTTGAGGGAATGATCTCTCAATTTATTTTCAAAAAATTTGGTGGAACCACTGCTAAATTTACATGGATTGGTGGCGAAGACAAATCCAATCTAGTTTTAGGCACTGGACGGCCTTTTTTTGTTAAAATTCAAAATCCCTTTAAAAGAAATTTGAAATTAACTTCTAAAACCTTTGATTTTCTCAAAATTACTAACCTGAAATTTGTTACAGACTCTCCAAAAAAACCTCTTAAATTCAATTCGTTAATAGAAGTAAAAATTTCTACAGAAGATGAAATTGATTCAAAAAATCTAAAAAAATTAAATGATCTGGCAAAACATCCTATAGTAGTTTATGAAAAATCTGGAAAACGTTCTGAGAAAAAAGTTTTTTCTGTAAAATACAAGAAAAATTCAAAGAATACTTTTACTTTATTTATCAAAACTGAAGGAGGATTGCCAGTAAAACGATTTGTGAATAGTGATGATGTGTCCCCTGGAATCTCTCAAATTCTTAATATGTCGTGTAAGTGTCAGGAATTTGATTTTCTTGATGTTGAAGTACAATGATAACAATTAACTAGCACTGAAATTCTGAAACAATATGCCAATAAGGAAAAAAAATAAACACAAAAGACATGCTGATCAAAGAGCTGAAACACGTAAAAAAAAGAAAGCAAAATCTGGAAAGCCTAGATCCTGATCAAAACAACCTTTTTACATTCATAATTATCGAGGATGGACATTGGATCCATTAGTACGTTTGAGAGATGCACACGCCAAAGGAATAATTCCTGATACTGTGTATGATCTTACAGTAGATCGTTTTCCTATTACTGTTGCCGGAATAAATAGAATTGAAAAAGCTTCAGGAATTAAATTTCCTACTGCTTATGTGGAGCCATCTCTTGTAATGTCTTCTCCCAACCCAAATTCTTATGAGTTTGGAATTTTGTTTGCAAGAACAATTCCTGTGATGTTTGATAATAAATTTCAGGTTGTAATTCAGATTTCTGCACCTCTGGTTGCTTATGGATTAAAAGGAACAATTCATGCAATATTGGCACATGAATTTTTACATTTTTTGGAATTAATAAGGAAAATTTCAAAGATGGAATTACTTTCAGATGAAATTTCTGGAAATTTATTTGAAAATGTTTACAGTGATGAAACTAGATTGTTTGAACCTAGAGCCGTTTTCAAAGATCGTACTTTGTTAGATCATATAACAAAAAAATTTCCTGCTGGGTTTCGTGATTTTAAACTAGAAGATAAAGTAATGAAATTTTGGGCTGATAAAGATCTTCCTAAATCTAACATATCTTTGGATTCAAACACTGTGAAATTATCTATGGAGTCTCTTTCTAAAATTAAAATTGCTCCTGCGTTTATTTCAAAAATTGAACAATTAGAAGAAAAAAGTTCTAAAATTCACAAAAAAAAATTATATTAAATTAATTTAAAATTTTTTACTGATTGAATTCTGTTAATCCACATTTTCCACATGTGTGTCTATCTTTGTGTTCTGACATAAATACACCTTTACCACATCTTGAACATATTCTTCTAATTCTTGATATTTTATCTCCATCTATTTTAAAATATTTGTAAACATTTGGGCTAGATCCTTTTTTACCTTTTTGTTCTACAGGCATTATTTATCTTTCTCCACTTTTACTTCTTCAGCTGGAGCTTCTTTTACTTCTTCAGCTGAATCTTCTGCTGTTTCAGCTTCTGCCAATTTTGTTTTTGTTTTCTCTATTCTTGAGAAAATTGTTGGGTTGATCTGTTTTTTTGCTAATCCTTCATCATCATAAACATAGAAAGTTCCTGTAATCAATGGCTTTCCTACATGAGTTTTCAATCCCATTGGAACTACAACTTTGCCATCTAGTTTGAATTCTTTAGTAATCATATCTATTGCTTCAAATTTTTTGAGTTTACCTCCCAACCCTGTAAAATTACACGTTAACTCTCTTCTAGATAAGAAGGTGTTATTGACGTCTGTGATAGTCTCGATGATAGACATGTACCCAAAATCCTTTAGATATTTCATATAAACCTTGATTGTAATTAGAAAAGAAATTTAAGAAATTCTTACAAATTAATGCCATGGAACGATATATGCTTCATTTCAAAAACAAAGATTATGGTCCTGAACATTCCCGCGAGATAGTTTACAAAGCCAGAGATCTTGCATCTGACATGAATGTATCAGTAAGAGTTGCTAGGATTGCCAGGAAATTTGTAGAATTTGATGTAGCAGTTGAAAAATCGGATCTTGATTTACTTATTGAAAAGTTATCTCCAATTGGCCCAATTGATAATGTTCGACATGTCATAGAAGAAGTGATCGATAAAGAACAAGGTACCAAAGATGGGATTTTTTACTTTAACAGTGAACGATTTTGGGAAAGTCATGAATCATTTGAAGGTGTTTGGAAACAATGTTTTGGACGAGAAAAGGAAGTTGTTCAAGGAATAATTCTATTAGCAGTTGCATTTGCTCATGCTCAAAAAGATGAACTCTCTATTGGAATTGGAATGCTAAGTAGAGTTTTAGAAAAACTAGGTGATTCTCCTTCCATGTATCATTCAATAGATGTTGATAGAATAAGAAATAATGTAATTGAAATGCAACAAGCAAACAACTTGACTATGTTTGAGATTTAATTAATTCAAGAGATTTTGGAACTACTTCTGCACCTTGAAGCAAACCAATACTTCCTTTCTTAGCTTGTTTTTCAGTCATTCTTGTTGTTCCATCATTTTTAATAAAATCCCCTGAAACTACAACAGGAACAGGATCATCACTATGTCCTTTGTTGATGCATGGTGTTGAGTGATCAGCTGAAATTATAATTGCAACTTTACTTGTGTCAATGTTTTCAACAAGGGTTTTGAAGAATCTCTGGTCTATTTCTTCTATATTTTTTGTCTTACCAATTGCATCTCCATCATGTCCAAACTCATCTGGTCCTTTGAGATGAACGTATATTGCATTTTGAGTCTCCATTGCCTTTGCTGCTGCTTTTGCTTTTTCTTCATAATCTGTTAATCCACCAGCTTCGAATGCTTTCATTTTTAGAACTTCTGAAATTCCAAGCTCAACAGGCATATCTACTATGCATGAAAATTTCATGGTATATTTTTCATTAATTGGTATCACATCTGGATATTTGTTACCTGCATCTCTAAGTAGAATACAACTTAGTTGTTTTTTGTTTTGTTCTTGTCGTTTCTTGTTGATTTCACTCTTTTTCATAATATTGATTGACTGATCAGAGAATTCATTTACTAGATTTGCAGTAAATTTTGAATCTTCATTTTCTTCTAAAGGTAAACATTTTTCAATTTTTAAAAAGTCTCCAACAGCTTTTGCTACTCCCATGCCGCCAATATTGCTGTATGCTGGGTCTGTGTTAGTAATTTTTGCTGATAGCTTTCTAGAATTATCTCTAATTCTAACTGTTACCCTATGCCCAATTGTTGGAGAAACTACTACTGATGTATCAGGATGTAAAAATTTGATCTTTTCTTCAATCTCTTTTGCTACTCCATCTGCATCTTCTTTTTCAATATGTCTTCCAGCTCTTCTATCTATGATTACTCCATCATCATTTAATGTAGAATAATTTCCTCTTAATGCTAAATCCCCATCTTTAAAGTCAATTCCAATTCCTATGGCTTCAATCACTCCTCTACCTGCATAATCTGTGTGATTGAATTTGTATCCTAACATGTTGAAAACAGCAATATCTGATTCAGGAGCAATTCCTTTTCCAACAGAAATTACTTCTCCTATTACTCCGTTACTCGCAATTTTGTCTAAAGTTGGTGTATTTGCAGCCTCTAATGGTGTTTTTCCATCCAAGTCTGGATGTGGAAGATCTCCAACACCATCTAAAAGAACGTAAATCATATGAACATTAGAATTATCCATAACACTCTCTGTTCATTGAAGATCTGATGCTTTCCTTTAAAGCTTACATCAAAACATGCGATCAAAATAAAAGATAATTTTTTGATGAAGGTAGGATTTTACTAATCTTATGAAAATTCTATTACAATTTTTTTTATTTTGACTTTAATTAGATCTTAGTAAACATTTTAACATCCATTTACTTCCAATAATAATTATGGGAGATATGCGCAAGGGTTATGTTTCTGAGCGCTTCATGATTGTTTCAAAAAAAGATGACAAAATTATAAATCCTGATAAATCTCCTTATGCTCCTGGAAACGAATCAATGACTAATCCTTCTGTTTTATCTCTTGTCGCAAAAGATGGAATGTTACAACGCCTTCAAGACAATGAAGATGAATATGTAAAGGGATGGTCAATTAGAGTTTTTGAAAGTAAGAATCCAATTGTTTCCATAGACACTGAAAATTCTTACAGTGATAGACCTTACTATAGTGAACCTGCATATGGTTATCATTATGTTGTAGTTGCATCACCAAATAAAAAAGACACATTTGCAACAATTGATCCTGAACAATGGTCAAATGTTTTAGTTGTTGTTCAAGATAGACTAAGATGGCTTTATACCCAAAAAGGTGTAACATATGTTTCAATTTACGGTGATCATGGAG
>JAMHKW010000013.1:18371-21513 GCA_028439805.1 Candidatus Nitrosopumilus sp.
GAAATACAAACCCTCATCCTCACTTGCATCTTCTAACATTTTCTACAATTCCTCCAGTAATTGAGGAAGAAGCAGAAGCCTCTCATAAAATACTAAATGAAAAAGGTGTTTGTCCTCTGTGCCAAATTGTCAATGAGGAGATTGGTGGTCCAAGACAAGTTCTTCAAACGGAAGGATTTATTGCATTTTGCCCGTGGTCTCCATCATACCCATACGAATTTTGGATTTCTCCAAAAAAACATACCACTAGTTTCTCAAAAATCACCCAAAAAGAAATCAATGATTTGTCATTAATTTTAAGGTCAACTTTGGGTGGTCTTTCAAAAACTGTCAAAAATGTTTCATATAATTTAGTATTCCATCTTTCTCCTGAAAAGAAAAACAGTCGACAAATTCATTGGCACATAGAAATTTACCCAATCACCAAACCTTGGTCTGGATTAGAACGTGGATATGGAATTTTCTTAAATGATATCTCCCCTGAACAAGCTGCAGAAAAACTTGGTGCAGCATGCAGAAAAGAATTAGCCAACCTAGTTGGGATTGTCTGATTATCTGAATGGTTTATTTATCAACTAAAATTTGTTAGAATCATGGCAGTTGAGAAATGGCTAGCAATTGCTAGTATTGGTTTTTTTGTAATGTTTGCAGGAGAAATGATTTCAATTTACAACTTTATGACCAACATCCCTTCTGATGATGGATTTTTAAAAACATTTGAAGCAAATCCAAAAATATTTCAGTTCATCTCTATTAGTGTTGGGCCTGCCGGAATTTTAGCTGGAGTTGCTTTTCTTATGTCAAAACAATATGGTTCAAAACAAATTGGTGGAATGATTATTGTCGGTGGAATAATTTTGTTAGTGGGAATGTATGTTTGTTATTCAATGGTGGATAAAATTATTGATGATTATCAAACAGATGTAGTACAGTATATACCAATTTTATTTATGGTATTATCTATTCCTGTAATGGGTGTTGGAGCTTATTTGAGCAAGCAAAAAAAGAAACGTCCTAAAAAAGAATTCTTTTAGATATGATCAAATCTTAATTCGTTTGCAATGTGTCTGAAGCCAAGTTTTTCATAAAATGGCTTTACCTCGTCTGTGCAATCTAAAATTGTCTTGTAACAGCCTCGTTTTTTTGCAAATTCAAGAAGATACTTCATAATTTTTTCACCAATTTTTTGTCCTTGAAAGTTTTTGTCTACTACTACATCTTCGATGTGACCTACTAATCCTCCTTTGTGGATAAATTTTGGTTCAATTAGAAGGGTTGTGGCTCCTACTATTTTTCCATCTAATTCTGCAATTTCTATTATATGATCTGAGTTTGAATCAATTTTTTCAAAAATCTTTTCAGCATCGTTTTTGTCAATATCGCTTGTTTGTCTTAATGAATCAAGTGTTGTTAGAAATCCATTCAAGAGGTCTTCTTTTTTCAATTCTCTGATGATTGGCTCACTCATTTCTATTTTCAGATCTTTCCTAGTTTTTTAATATGTTCTTGGTATGCTTTTTTGTAAGATGCCTTATTGCCAATATCTGTAAATCCATTCTTTGTAATGAAACTACTGATTATTTTTTTTCTATTCATGGCTTTTTTTATAACATCATCCATTCCATATGGCTTGTTTTTTGGAATAAGATCCAAAACTTTAGGCTCCATTACGTAACAACCCATGTTTACATTAGCTGTGATCTCTGGCTTTTCATTCCAACTTGTGACTTTACCAGTTTTAGAAGTTTCAATAACTCCATAAGGTAAGTTAGTTTTGTATTTGTCTAACCCCATTGTAACAAATGCTTTTTTCTTCTTGTGTTGTTTTATCATATTTCTAAGACTAAAATTAAAAATTGAATCTCCGTATAAACAAACAAATGTATCGTCGATGAAATTTTCTGCAGTTTTGAGTTGACCTGCAGTTGCTAATGTTTTATTTGAAACTGCATATTCTATGTTAACTCCAAATCTTTTACCATCTTCAAAATACTCTTCAATAGTTTTTCTAAGATAACTTACACACAAAACAATTGATTTAACGCCATTTTTTCTTGTCCATTCTATCAAATGCTCTAAGAGTGGTTTTTCACCTAATGGCAACATAGGTTTGGGGAGAAATGTTGTGTATGGTTGTAGTCTTGTACCTAACCCTCCAGCAAGAATGACAGCTTTCACAAATCATATTTGGGGTATGAGTATTTATGTTCAAGGATAGATTTCAACTAAACTATATCAAATGATTTTTAAAATTTTTTTCATAACATCATTTGGTGTTTTTCCAAAAACTATAATCATTGGCTCTTTTCCAAAACTTCCTTTATGAAAAATAACATCTGATGCTTTTTTTGAATTTTTAATTGCAGTTTTTATTCCCCATTCTATAGTAGATTTTTTTAATTTTACATTTTCTGGTTCTTTACTTCTATCGTAACTAGAAACTAATAGTTTTGATTTTTTTATTTTTGATATAGTTATATCTTGATATTTTAGATTTAATGCAGAACAAATCTCTGGAAATTTTTTATTCATTGTCAGCAATGCTGTTGCAACATGTTTTGAACCGCCATATGTTAAATCCCCTACAATCACTAGATGTTTCCCCGCTTTGACAATTCTTCCAGAAATTCCTAGTATGTCTTTTGTAGATTTTGGTTTTTGTTTGCTGTATACAAAATTTGTTTGACATTCTGGAATATTTTTGTAGATATTTTTAATTCCTACAAATTTGTTAATTGCATCTGATAACTCTGAATTTATGCTGTCTTCATGAATGTCTGTGATTGCAATTCCTTTTCCTATCTTTTTTGCATTTTTTATTGAATTATAGGTAAATTCTTTGGCAAATCTCATAGATTCTTTCATACTTTTATTTTTTGCAAGTGCCAAAAGTATGGCTGCAGAATAATTACATCCACTGCCGTGATTAATCTTTGAAATTTTACTACCTGAAACTAAATATTTTTTGTTTTTCTCTAATACAAAATCACATACTTGATTATTTTTTGTCTCAATTCCTGTAATTACAACATTTTTTGAACCCATTTTTTGAATTATTCTTGCAACTTTTTCTGGTGTATTTTTTGAATTAATCTTAGTTTTTGAAATAATTTCAGCCTCAAATTTGTTTGGTGTAATTACT
>JAMHKW010000014.1:0-20277 GCA_028439805.1 Candidatus Nitrosopumilus sp.
AATATTTTTTGATACTTTTTCAACAACTATTCTAAGTTCTTCAACTTCTATTTTATCTCCTTCTTGTGGAATGTCTTGTAGCTTTTCATGAAGTAAACCACTAAGTGATGCATAATCATCTCCTTCTGTAATTCTAGTTTTGAAGAGTTCGTTAATAATATCGATTTCAATATCACCATTAGTAATTATTGTATCTTGATCAATTCTTTCATATCCTTTAGGTCTAGTAAGGTCTGTTTCATCTTCAATTTCACCAACTATCTCTTCAAGTAAATCCTCTAAAGTGACAAGTCCTTCTACCCCGCCATGCTCATCAAGTACAATTGCCATGTGTGTTTTTCTTCCTTTCATCTCCTTTAACAAAGAACTAACCATTTTTTCTTGAGATGCAAAAACAGGTTTTCTTGCTATCTGCTCAAGACTAGTCATTCTGTTGTCTTTTTCTAATTCTTTAAGAACATCTCGAGCATGAATAAATCCCACAATATCATCACTGGTATCTCCAAAAATTGGAATTCTTGAATGTCCGCTTTGATTAATTTGCGGTAGTGCTTCAAAAAGCAACATCTTTGAATTAAGTGTAAACATTTTGGTTCTAGGAGTCATTACAGAGCGAATTACTGTATCATCAAATTTTAAAGCTCCATGAACTAACTCCATCTCATCTTTTTCAAGTGCTTTTTCTTCTAATCCTTGATCAATCACTCCTCTGATCTCCTCTTCAGTAATTGGTGGTGGTAGATAGCTACTTCCAGTCATTTTTACCACCCCTCTAGTAATAATCTCAAAGAATTTTACAATTGGATAGAATGCATAACTAAATGCTAGTAATACTGACGCATATCTTAGTGCAATTTTTGTAGAATTTGCATTACAGTATGTCTTTGGAGTAATCTCTCCAAATACTAAAATTAAAAAGGTCATCACTCCAACTGCGATTCCTAATCCATCATCTCCAAATAATCTGATTGCTAAACTTGTTGCAAGTGCGGATGCTCCAACATTGACAAGATTATTGCCAAGATTTACACTTGACATCATCCAACTTGGATTTGTTTTTAGTTTATGTAATGCCTTTGAGCCTTTTTTTCCTTCCTGAAAAAGTTGAATAACTTTAGATTTTCTAACCCCTACTAGTGCAACTTCTAATCCACTAAAAAAACCAGATAACCCAATTAGAACAGCTAATGCTGTAATTTCAACCCATAAATCTACCATGATCTACTCCAAAAATAAAGTTTAGAATGACTACACAAATTATTCATTTAGTTTTTTTGCACCATCTTTTGGTTATACTTAATTCGTAAAACTGGGATTTAACTCTTAAGATGTTGAACTATTTTTGATTAAATTGAGCCTAAAAATGAGGCTAATTTTTTGGAGGTATTGCAAATTTATTTTCAGGATTACGATGATAATCTACAGGAAGCATTGCATCTTTTTGTCTACCAGTAAGAATTCCTACAACTACGTCGTCTTTTTTGATGACATCTTCATTGATTAGTTTCTTAATTCCTACAACTGTGGCCCCTGATGCCATTTCACAATCAAAACCATTAAGACCCACAACTGACATTCCGTCAAGCATCTCAGAATCTGCAACTGTAGTTGCAACCCCATTTGTAAATTCTAATGCACGCAAGCCTTTCAAGATATTTGCAGGTCTTCCAATTTGTATTGCAGTAGCTTTAGTTTTTGGTCGTATTCCTTCTTTGTCTAAATGATCATAATATCTAGAAATTAGTTCAGTATTGGGATTACCTTTATTCCATCTGAGTTCTTCACCTTCAAATTTACCATTATACAAATCAGATAATGTACTTGCACCTTCAGAATTTATGACTGCAATTCTTGGGATTTTTTTAATCCACCCCCATTCATATAATTCCATTAATGCTTTTCCGCAACTCGAAGTATTTCCTAATGCTCCACCAGGATAAACAATCCAATCAGGAGCGTTCCATTTCAAATATTCTAATGCTCTAAATGGAATTGTTTTCTGTCCTTCAATTCTAAATGGATTAATCGAATTTACAGTATATCCGCCAAATTTTTGTGCATCATCTAATGATTGTTTTAATGCATCATCAAAATTTCCATCTACTTCAATTATTTGTGCACCGAACTGATATGCTTGACTTAGTTTTCCAGGAGCTATTTGCCCAGCTGGAATATACACATCGCAGTCTATCCCTTCATTTGCTGCAAACATTCCTGCTGCTGCAGATGTATTTCCAGTAGATGCACAAACAATTTTTTTAGCATTGATTAGTTTAGCATGTGTTACTGCAGTTGCCATGCCGTTGTCTTTGAAAGAACCACTTGGATTGTACCCTTCTGGCTGTAGCCAAAAACCATCACTTGAAATACCTACAAAATCGGCAACCTTTGACATGTGATATGGTTTAGATTGTCGACCTTCAGCCCCATCTAATGATACTAAATATTTTGAACATTCCTCAACGTTGAAAGTATCAATTTGGCAAAAATTCAATAATTCACGAAATCTCCATACTCCACTTTCATTAAAAATAACATCTTCATCCATTCTACCTCTTTTGGCAAAAACTTCTTTGAGATCTTCAGATGGTTTATTCTTGTACTTTACATCTAACATGTGTCCTTTTTCACATTGAACATTCGTACTTGCAATTGGGTATTCTAAACCACATTGTGGATCAATACACTTGAGATAAGCCTCATCTTGCATTGTCATTACAGATAATCGGTGATAATTTAAAGCAAATGTGTAAATTTTACACAAGTCAAGCTATTTTTCCTAAACTATAGATTGGATTAATCTAAAAATTAATTATGGTTACCTACAATGAACATCTGAAAAATATCCTCATCAAGGTACTTGATTCTTACAATATTCTCAAAGAGATTAACGATAAACCAGATGATCTGGATAACATCAAGAAAGAAATGCTGAAAATCAACGGTTTTTTAAAAGTTATATTAAAAAAAATCAATATTGATAAAATCCCCACTTCTGATTTTAAGACAATAAAATCTAAATTTCAACATTATTTGGATAATTACTACTTTGAACAAGAAATTGAAACTATGGGACCCTTGTATTCTGATGATCTTAGTAGAGTAAAAAATATGAGATTAAAAATAATAGAAGCATTAGAAGACAAAAAAATGATGGAAGAAGTTAAAGAATTAATTGAAAAGATATGACTGGTGGAAAAAAATGTGTGTTATGTGGATGTAAAGATCATAAATTATTTGGATGCTCAAGACATATTTTAAAAAAATGTAGTTGTTACAGTAAAGGTAATTAATTTACAATGATTATTTTCGTTTAGGCCCTGATCTTTCATGAAAATTTAAACAACATTTGCATTCTTTTTCAATACATTCAGATTCATTATGATGGCCACAAATTCCACATTCACAGCTTACAGACATGATACTACATATCGTGTTTAGAATATAATGTATGCCACAATTTTTTATGAGTTTAAGGTCAAATGAGATTATTTTTTAGATTTTGATTTTTTTTTAGGTGTGTCTTTTTCATTTAATTCTTTTTCAATTGCCTCTGCTTTTGTATCCACTGCTTTGATAATCTCTTGAATTAACCCATCAAGGTCACTATCTTCTGCTGAAGGTTCTACAGTACCTGCAATTTCGTTAATTGTGTTTGAAATTTCTGCACTAACATCTTCAAAACTTTCAGGGTCTTCAAATGTTGCATTATAGAGTTCTTTGAGATTATTTACATGCCCAATTACTTGCTCGGTTAATACAATTTTGTAATCAGTTCCATTTACCTCAAATTCTTTTGAACTCATACATATTTTTCAAATTCTTTTGTTTATAATGTTTTTCAGAGATAAATGTTAGATGTAGTTTTTGATCAAAATACGATATAATCTAATGCGGATGCATCACTGATTAATCTGGTGTGATGCGAACCCAGCACATACCCATTTTTAATATAGTCTGCTGGGATCCACCTGTTTGTTGAAGTATAGTGTCTTTTTTCAGCTAACTCTCTTTCAATAGATTCAATATCAAATTCACCTTCTTCTACTTGTTGAGTTGTAAGATGCTTAATTGTTACAAGAATTTTTGTCACTTTTACACGATCTCCAAGTTTCCATTTTGATGGAGCAATCTCATCAGATACTTCAAGTACTTTGATCTTCATCTGTTTCTTTCCAAAAGTATCTTGACTGATCAATGTTCTTTCATCAGTAAATTCTTCAAAACTAATTCTTGAATTAACTTCTGCATCAGAAATTGTTTCTAATAATGACTCTGAGTTTTTCTCAGTTAATTTAATATCTGTTTTTTTATCTGACAATGCATATTCATACATTTTATCCTTAAAAAATGATTTGAAAATTAACCAAGTTAAACACTGTTTCTTTGTTTTGTCTTAAATGGCATGACACATTCCTTAAGAAACAGTTCTTTTCTTCTACCTTCTATTTTTGCAAAAAATTTGCCCTCATATGTGCAGACACAATCTGTAATTTCCAGTGATGTATCCCAAACCTTGTAATATTCTCGTAATTCTCGACTTTCATATTGCCCTATGTCTATTCTTTTCTTTGAGAGAAATTTGAATGCTAATAAGACATTTCTTTTTTTGTAAATATCAAATGTTTTAATCCACTCTAGACATCGTTCAATTTGATCTGCTGGGACTGGAAGAGATGTACTAGTTCCAGATTTTGCTTCTATGGTAAATATTGTATTCTCTTCTGTATTTACTGCCAATACATCTGGTAATGCAATACTTGGTGAACCAAGTCTAAATGCCTTCCATTGTTTTACACTATTGAATCGTTTTACCAGGGTATCTTCCCACTGGTATCCTCGTTGTCGACGAATTCTGGCTGCTTTTTTGTGATTCCTTTTGGTTTTTGCGTCAATCTTTTGTTTTGTAATTATCAGAGAGCCTACTTTTGTTTTCAATGGCATGTTATTTTCTATATTAGATATAGTACAGCAGGTAATTACATAATAACTCAATAAAATGTAAGATCCAAGTCATTTCTACATTAAAAAATTTGAAGGATTTATGCTCATTATTTATCTAATTAATTTTAGAATTAATTAAAAACCATAAATCTCTCATTTTTGAAGAGAAATTATTGTCTGAGATTATAATTGAAAAATTATTAGAACAGAGGGATTTTTATCTAAATACATTAAAACATCTTGATTTTCAATTAATAACAGATACCTCAGAAAAAGAAATTAAGAATATTGAAAAATTGAAAACCACAACTATTGATCAAATAAAAAAAGTTGAACAAGAACTTGCGTTTCTTTTACGTGATAAATCAAAATAAATTACAGTGAGTTTATCAAACCCATTTATTTTATAGAAATCATGTTTGATGAACTTGTCAAGAATTTAGTTCTGATAAAACAAGATTTTGCTAAAAATTATACCGGAAATGCACATATTCAAGAGGTAATTCCAATTTCTACCTCTAAAGAATTTCCAATGGATGTAGATAATTTGCAAATACTTCATGAATTTGCTCAAAAAAATCCAATATACTTTAATTCATTTGAAGAAAAAATTGCAGGTATTCCATGTTTTGTTTATGAAGGGGACATCAATCAATACTGGCTAAATAGCATTAAACATGGTTCTAGTTGTCAGCCATTTTATCCAACATGGATAATGTCTGCGTATGTAATGACATCTATTGCAAAAAAATTAGGATATACGGAATTAGTAGACATTGGTTCTGGTGATGGGAGAATTGCTTTTTGTGGGAAAATGTTGGGCCTAACTTCACACAGTATTGAGATTGATGATGTACTAGTAGAATTACAAGAAGGGATTTCCAAGTCAACAAACCAAAACTTTAATCCAAAATGCGAAGATGCATTAGAGTTTGATTATTCTAAACTTCATTTGAAACATCCTGTATTTTTTATTGGTGGTCTCGCTCAAATGGGCGGAGATATTTTGGCAACTAGTATTATTGAGAAAGTAAATTCCAGTCCTGATCTAACCAATAACACTGGATTTGTATTTGCTGGAACTCATTCTAAAAAACAATTATCAAACAATTTGAACAATGGTGGGTGGGGTTCACTTATTGAAAAATATAATCTGAATGTAGTGGACACTGTTTCATTACCAACTGTTTGGACTTTTGATCAAAAAATTGAAACTCCCTACATCTATACCAAATTCAATTAACATAGAAAAAATAATTCCCATTAGAAATTCCACATTTTGAAATTTTGACTATTTGTCCTATGTTTGGCGGTTGTTGAATTTTTGCCATTATTTTGATAGTATCTTCAAACTCTACTACACAAAAATAATCCTCATTTTGCCTCGAAAACTCGATGATTTTACCTTCAATATCCCTGTTTTTTAGAGAAACTAGCCCAAAACAATGATTACAAAATTCTGTAGGTGGCCAAATAATTTTTTTACAAACAATACATTCAGGGACACAAAATTTTCCTTTGGATAACTCTGAATCGAAACTCATTTTTCTAAAACCAACACAGTTGAAGACGTAGCTGCTGCAGACATGTTATGGACAAGTCCTATTTTTGCATTATCGACTTGTCTATTATCTGCATTTGATTGAAGTTGTTGTGTAATTTCTATAGTTTGAGCTATACCTGTTGCACCAAGAGGATGTCCAGCTCCAATTAGCCCTCCTCTAGGATTTATTTTAAAATTATTTGTTTCATAAAGTTCTTGAATCATACTAATTCCCTGACCTGATTTAGAAAAACCTAATGATTCTAATGCCATAGGTTCACAAACAGAAAATGCATCATGTATTTCTGCAACATCAATGTCTTTTAGATCATGATTTGCCATTGTTAATGCAGCATGCCCTGCTTGTCTAGTGGAATCCATTGAGCTAAATGAAGTATTTTTTGTAAATCCTGCTGAGGTTGTGTTTTGACCAATACCCGTAATCCATATTGGATTATCTGTAATTTTTTTTGTCATTTCTTCAGATGTTAGAATAATGGATGCACTACCTGTGCACGGTCTAGAACAATCCAATACTTTAAGATCATCTGTTAGTTTTTTAGAATTCATCACATCTTGTATTGTAAAAGTTTGAGAAGAAAGGGCATTAGGATTCTCTTTTGCTTGTTTATGATTCTTTACTGAAACTAGTGCTAGTTGTTCATCTGAAATTGAAAATTCACGTTTATATGATTTAGAAAAAATAGATGCCCAAAATATTGGATGTTTGAATTCTCCTCTAGAATCATCCCACTCTAATATTTGCCCAGGACTATCATATCTTTCAGCCCCAGTAACAAGAACCATATCTGCAAGACCAGATGCAATATAGGAATATGCTGAAACTATGGAATTTGTGCCTGAATTACATAGGCTTTCTATAGAATGAGCAATTTTTGGCTGCATTCCAAGCATTTCAGATAAAATTGGAGACAGGTATTTGGCATTGTTATTTGTAGAAACTAAAACAGCATCAATGTCTTTTTTATTGATTTTAGAATTATTTTCAAAGAGATTTTTTGCAGATTTGAGTAAAACAGACTCTATCTTTTGATCATCTTTAGTAAATGGAGTAATTCCATATGCTGCAATTCCTACGTTAGTCATTTTAATTATCCAAAAATGTTTTTTTTAACAACTCAAAAGACTTAGTTACATCTCCAACTGGATTAAATTGAATAATTGGCAAATCAATTCCAGTATTACAAAAATTCTGAAATTGTTTTTTACATTCATTTGGGGTACCGGTTATACAAAGGGATTCTAACATGGTATCTGTAACAAATTCATGAATTGATTTTAATCCTGATTTTTGAAATTCATCAAATATGTTATTTGTTTCATTTTTGAATCCATTATTTGCCAAAAACTCTCTGTATATTTTACCTACAGCTACATAAAATGCCAGTGTTTTTTTTGCACGATCAATTGCAATATCTGAATCATCTGCAATACAAGTAATTATCTGACAAGTAACATCAATTTTTTTCTTTGATTGCATTTTTGCAATTGTTTCTTTCATCTCATTTAATGGTCTTAAATAAAAAATTACACCATCAGCAATTTCCCATGTTAAATCAACCATTTTTTGGTTAACAGCTGCTAAATAAATTGGAATTGATTCTCTTTTTGGTTTAATTAATAATGAAAAATTCTTTAAATCAAAAATTTTTCCCGTATAATTAACTTGTTTTCTAGATAATACTAATCTAATTATCTCAACATACTCTCTCATTCTTTGTACTGGATTTTCAAATTTGTACCCATGAAAAGTTTCAATAATTGGTAAACTACTTGTTCCAAGACCTAGAACTAGTCTTCCATCCGATATGGTATCAATAGTAGCTGCCCCCATGGCAATTGTAGACGGACTACGAGAATAGATATTGATAATAGATGAGCCTATTTTTTGAGTTCTAGTATTGTTAGAAACAGCACTTAGCATTGAGAAATTCTCCATACCCCATGTTTCAGGTATCCAGATTGTATCTATGCTGGTTTTAGACAGGACTTTTGTGCATTTTAGTACCTGATTTACAGAAAGTAATGAGCCTAAACTACATGCAATACGCATGAAAATTGTATGTACATTGGATATTTAGCGTATCTGTTTTAGCAATGGGTTAATTTTGATTGAGGTGGAGCATTATCCGATTAAATCATGATCAAAAATATTGAGTGAACAAACTTTCATAGAAAAATCATACCAAAAAGCACCATTTTGGGAGGATGCTACAAAATACACTCTAGTTAGCAAAGATGAATCATTTGTTGAGGAAGTAGCATACATGATGGTCACATTGCATCGAACTGGTGCATAAAATTTCAAATTTTATTTTATTATTTTTTCTATTTCTAATGCACTATCTTCAATATCTTTAAAAGAATCTATTGAGTGCCATTTTATATTTTTAAATTTAATTATATTGAGTTTGCCTTTTTTTGCATAATCTGGAAAAAGTGTTTTTTCAATATCTCCCTTACTTGGTAAATCTTTTAGTATTTCTTTTTGCAGATAGTAAATTCCTGCATTCATCCATAAACCTGAAATTTCTTTTTTTTCTTTGAATTGTAGTATTTTATCTCCATCTGTTTTTAAAGTTCCAAATTTAGTTCTCAATTCAATTGATGCTATAGAATTTGGTATTTTAGTAAGTTTCTTCAAATTAATATTTGTAATAGTATCTCCATTTATTACAAAAAATGATTTGTCATTAATCATTTTTCCAGCTTTTTTTATTGCGCCACCTGTACCTAAAGGCGATGTTTCAATTGAAAATCTTACTTTAACACCAATATTTTTTACACCAAGATAATTTTCAATCATTTTTGTTTTATAGCCTGTACAAATGATTACTTCAGTTACTCCATATTTTTTCAAGTATTTTATTTGCCATTCAATAATTGGGATATTTTTTATTGGTACAAGTGGTTTTGGGACATAGTCTGTAATTGGCTTTAATCTTTTTCCACGACCACCAGCTAAAATTATTGCTTTCAACTACCAGAGTCTTATTTTTTAGAGTATATGAAAATTTTCAAATAGATTATTCTATTGACAAATATTTGAAAAATTATTTCTTGTCTGTTTTGGGTTGTTTAATATCATCAATATTTGTCACTTCATCCATTTTTTTTGCAAATTCATTATAGATCTTTTCAAGATCTTTTAGATGCATATCAGTGCCCAAAAGTTTCATAGTTTTATTCCAAGATTCTATGTATTTTTCATCATCTAGTCCCTTACCTAATGTTTCAGCTATAGAATGAACTCCTTCTGTTTTACCTAGTGAATAAATGGCAATGTCTCTATCTGTTAGCATATTTTCACTTTTTTTCAGTCATATAGTAATGTAATTCGGTATAGCATTCAACACAATACTCTTCAAAATTAGTATGATCACAGTCGTAGACTTTTTTTACATCATTATTACATTTGCTACAAATTGTCATTGTTTGTCAATTAGGATTTTTTGATTTTAAGTATGCCTAATCCAATCTGTATTAGTCCTGCGATAATTAATGGAATTGTTTCAGAAAGTACATTTCTTCCAGATTCTTCTGCGTCTGCAGGATCTGCATTTCCAATTACAACTGCACCTCCAATAAGGATCAAAATACCTGAAACAATTATCAAGATTCCAAGGCCTTTAGAAGATTCTTTTCTGGAAATAAAATATGCAATAATTGGCAATATCAATGCAGGGAGACCTAATCCCATTCCTCTTGTTTTATGATCAAAGGGAATGAATCCTTCACCGTTATCTGCACTATATCCTACAATGACATCTACACCATAAATTACAAGTAAACTAACTGCAATACTGGTAATAATTAATGCTGCAGTTAGAGCCATATTCCATACTTCTACCAACAACTAATAAATCTAATTAGATAGACTGAACAACTGTTTTTTCTTTAAGCGTATCTAATTTTTCTAATAACTGATCAATTGACTCCCCATGTACTCCAACTAGATTAAAATGTCCTAATTTTCTGGAAGGTTTTGAAATTTTTTTACCATACATTTTCAAAAATAAATTATCTTGAGAAATATCTAGTGGACGATATTCTCCTTCAAATTCTTTTGTTCCTAAAATATTGTACATTATTGTGTTGTGAATTAATTTAGTACTTCCAAGTTCCAAACCTAAAATTGCTCTTAGGTGCTGTTCAAACTGAGAAGTTTCACTAGATTGTAATGTATGATGACCTGAATTATGCACTCTAGGTGCAATTTCATTTATCATAACATCATTATCTTGTGTAACGAACATTTCTATTCCAAAAACCCCAGCTCCTTTAAGAACTGTCATTGTTTTTTCTGCAATTTGTTCTGCTTTTTTTGTGACTTCATCTGTAACTCTTGCAGGAGCTATTGTCTCACGTAGAATGTTTTCTTCATGAATGTTTTCAACTAAAGGATATGTTTTGATTTGGCCTTTAGTGTTTCTTGATGCAATAACTGATACTTCCATTTTAAAGGGAACAAATTTTTCTAGTAATAGATTTTGTCCTTTAAAATAATCAAATGCTTCTTGAATTTCATTATCTGAATTGATTTTGAAATTACCTCTACCATCATAAGCATCTCTTCTTGCTTTAAGTAATACAGGAAATCCAAATTTTTTCAAACCATCTTTGATATCATTAATTTTTTCTATTTTGATAAATTCTGAAACTGGTATGTTGTTTTCAATTAGGAGAGATTTTTGTAAAAATTTGTCTTGAATAGTTTTTAATGTTTCAGGAGATGGGTTTATCTCTGCATTTTTTTCAACAGATTTTAAAACATCACTGTCTCCAGACTCTATCTCGTAGGTAATTATATCTGATTTATTGGATAATTCAATAATTGCATCTTTGTCTTTGAAATCTGCAATGATTTGTTCAGCGCCAACTTGTGCTGCAGGACAGTTTTCAGTTGGATCTAGCACTATTATTTTTGATATGTGTTCTGGCATTTTCTTTGCTGCCTCTGTAATCATCATTCCAAGTTGTCCTCCTCCAATAATCCCAAGAATTTTTGCCATCATATCCATCAGTGTTATGGACTAAAAATAGATAATGTTAATTTGAACAATTTTGTTTGTTTTTTTCTAATAGTTATAGATAATTACTCTCTAGTTTTTTCTAATATTGTGACGTATTCAAAAAAACCCTTAGTTGGAATAATTATGGGTTCTAGTTCTGATAGTAGAATTATGCATGGAGCAGCTGAGATTTTAGATGAATTTAAAATTAAACATGAAGATCAAATTGTTTCTGCACACAGAACCCCTGCTAGATTGGCAGATTATGCAAAACATGCTGAAAAAATGGGATTCAAAGTAATCATTGCAGGAGCTGGAGGGGCTGCCCACCTACCAGGTATGATTGCGTCACACACGATCATTCCAGTTATCGGAGTGCCAATACTAGTGTATAATGATAAACATTCAAAAAAAACAGATACTGCAAAATTTTCTGCATTTGGAGGATTAGATTCATTATTATCCATTACAGAAATGCCATCAGGATCTCCTGTTGTATCTGTTGGAATTAACAAATCAGGCAATGCCGGAATTTATGCTATGAAAATTCTTGCAAATGAATTTCCAGATTTGAAAAAGAAGTTAAAACAACACAAATCTGATCAACATGATTCTGTCATGAAAGAGTCTGATCAATTAAAGAAAGAAGGTCTTTCTAAATTTACCAAGAAAAAATTCAAATAATTTAAGTTAGTAAAGTGAATTGAATATTTTTCTTTTTTAGTGACTCAATTAACAGATTTGCTTGCTCTTGTCCTTGAGTTTCAAGACTTAACGTCACTCCAGCTGAACCTGCGTTAATATTTGAACTTAATCTATCATGAACTACTTCTACAATGTTTGCATTTGCCAAAGTTATTTCATCTACAATTTCTTTGAATGCACCTGGTCTATCAGGCAATAATATTGATAGTTTTAACAAACGACCCATAGCTGCAAGACCTTTGTCTACAATTTGACCTAAAAGATACATATCCACATTTCCTCCTGCGAGAACTGCAACTACTTTCTTTCCAGGTGCAGGTTTATTTGAAATCAAATATGCTAAACTTGCAGCACCTGCAGGTTCTACAACAAACTTCATTCTTTCCATTAGTAGAAACATTGCTTTTGTGATTTCTGTATCATCAACTAAAACAACTTCATCTATTAATTCACGAATTATATTAAATGTGATTTGGCCGGGTATTTTTACAGAAATACCATCTGCAATTGTTCGTGCACCGCCACTTGAAGTTACTGACCCTTGTTTGATTGATTCATACATTGATGGGAATGATTTTGATTGAACACCAACTACTCTAATGTTTGGATTTTTTTCTTTAATTGCAATTAAAGTTCCAGCAGCCAAACCCCCGCCACCTATTGGAAGATAAACTTCATCTACATCTGGGAGGTCTTCTAAGATTTCTAATCCTATAACTCCTTGAGCTGCAATAATTTGGGGATCATCAAAGGCATGTATCATAGTTGCCCCTGTTTCTTTGGCAATTTTTTTTGCTTTCGCAGATGATTCATCATAATTTGTTCCTTCTAAAATAACATTAGCACCATACCCTCTAGTGGCTGCTACTTTTGCAGGAGATGCATTTTTTGGCATTACTATAGTACAAGGAATTCTTTCCAATGATGATGCAAATGCCATACCTTGCGCATGATTACCTGCAGATGCTGCAACCACTCCGTGTTTTTTTTCTTCGTCGGATAATAATTTGATTTTATAATATGCCCCACGGATTTTAAATGAACCAGTTCGTTGTCGAAACTCTGCCTTTAGATAAACATCAGAATCCGTAAGATCACTAAACGTAGGTGAATGAATTAAAGGGGTTTTTTTTATTTCATTTCCTCGCATTGAGTTTGCTTTTAGGATTTCATCGTATGAAGGATCCATTGGAAATGTTGCTAGTAATGGGGCGTATTTGACTTCTTCTATACAACAATTGGACATCATGTTAACTTTTATGCGTAAATTTGAAGGAATAACTAAATAGTTCAAGAATGTCGTTAAAAATATATCAAAGGATCGGATCTCCCCTTTGAGAAAACCTCTCAATTTCCGATTCTTTGGTTTTATTATAAATTAATAATTTTTTCAAGTTCATCTAAACGTTTTAAAATATTTTCTTTAACTGATTCAGATATTTTTCTTGGATCAAACAAACCTTCTTTGTTTTTGTTTTTAACAAATTCTAAATCTACAGTACATAAACATCCTTCTTCACCAGAAACTAATCTACTATCATCAATTAGTACTGGAGTGGTTTGATAAGTTTCAATTAAAAGAGAATCAAGTTCATTAAACAACTTTGTCTTTTTTTCAGATAATTCTTGAAAGTCTACTCCTGCATCTTTTTCAATTTCAGCATAAACTTTTTCTCTAAATTCATCATTTTCATAAAATACTTCAAATAGTTTTTGATGATCAAAATCTTTGTATCCCATTTCTTTTAATTTATTTAAGACGAATTGATCACTATTATCAGAAATTTGTTGTTCACTATTTTTTGTTAAATCTACAATCTTAGATAATTCTTTTTGGCAATCAAGTACACGTTGATCTGGTTTGTAATATAACAACACATGGAATTGTAATGACATGTGTCCTGAAATTAAATAATTTCCTTCCATTATCTCAAACTTTGTAAAAATTCTTCGAAGATCCTCATTGTTAGTAATTGAAACATCTTGTAATGACCAATCTGTAAAATTTTTATTAATTTTTTGAAAATAATCCATAACTTGTTTTGGATCAAATGATTTTTGCTTTGTTACAGTAGAATCTCCAAGCATAACCTCTACATCGATCATTTTTGTGAGATCTGTCATCTTTGAAAGAAATAATTTTTGAATTTCGTCGTTTCTTTGATTTAATGTTTGAATAAAATCATTGGGAGATCTTGTACCTAGACGCATAAGAAATAGCCAATTATTGTTTACCTTAAACCTTCATCAATATCTAAATAGACATAATTTTGATTCTAGGCATGAAAGAATCAAGAACTAGGTGTAATCATTGTAATGGAGAAATTACAGAGTATTATGATGAAAAATACAAGGGAAAGAGAGGAAAATGTACTAGTTGTAGTGTTGATTTTCCACTAGAATAAGGAAGGACAGAGATGGTAGAAAATAACGATGAAAATAATACAAAGCAAGGAACTGAAACATCAAAGGATGCACACGGTGTTGGTATCAATATGAATATTACTAAAGATAAAGTTCAAGATTCAGAAACTCTAATTTTAGAAACTCAAAAAAGAGTTTGGGGGGCACTTAAACAAGGTTATCAATATTTAGGAGTAATTAATGAATCAGATAAATTTCTAAGAAAACATGCATTTTCAAAATTAGATATGGTGGTACTATATGTTGATTTAGTTGGTTCAACTACGATGACATTAGAAATGCCTGCAGAAAAAATAGCGATAATCATAAGTTCATTTTCACAAGAGATGGCTGCTGTGATTAGGAAATATCATGGGTATGTATTAAAATTTGTAGGTGATGCAGTAATAGGATATTTTGTTTCAGATGAAGATGATGTTTACGGAACAGGATCAGCAGATGATGCATTAAATTGTGCAAAATCAATGATTGAGATTATTCAAAAAGGAATTAATCCAATTCTGAATCAGTATGACTATCCAGACTTGATGGTAAAGATTGGAGTTGATTTTGGACAAAATATTGTAGTAAGATATGGAGCAGATAAAATAAATTCTCAAATAGATATAATGGGGCCTGCAATTAATATTGCTGCAAAAATCCAATTAATGGCAAAACCTAATCAAATCTTAATTGGATATGATGTGTTTCAAAAATTGAATCCAGATTTACAAAGTGAATTCACTCAAATCATTTGGAAGAATCATGAATGGAAATATCGTTCTAGATTAACTGGTGAAATCTACAAAGTTTATGAACATAAAGTACAACTTTAGTAATTTAATCATTAAACAGTAAATCTATCTGGACATTCAACATGCTCATAGTGATGTTCAGTGAATTTTTCTTGAACAACATAAATTACAATCTTATGTAGTTCTTCTTCCATGATGTCTTTTTTACATTTTAGACATTTTTTTGTTTCAGTCATGTGTATCTGCGATCCAAATTGAGAATCTATAAGGATCAGCGATCAGCTCAAGTTGAGTTAAAACAACTGAGAGTTTACTAAACAGTATATCAAACGACTAAAGCAAAGCAGAAATATGGTAAATATCGACTCATTTTGTGGAAAATCACGTCATAAAACACCTAGAGAACCTCTATGGGTTAAATCCAAACATTCCACATCGAGCATTGCAATTTCCTAGATTACCTCCAGGATTAACACATCCAATGTTCAAAATTTATGAAAATCCAATGAAAGAGCAATTTTCACAAGAAGTTGCAACTATAAATCAAAAACTAGAAGGATTTCAACGCATGTATCAGCAACATGCCGCAGGACTATTGTCAATGGATTCCACTATTGTTCCACCTGGACATCCGCTATTTACTAGCCAAAATTCAGTTCAAACACTTCGAACTGAAAATGATAAACTGTTTAAAGAAAATTCCATGTTAAAGAAAAAATTAGAAAAAGAAAACACACCTAAACATCATTAAAAATTATTTTCTAATTAGTAAAAATCCTTATTAATTATTCAAAATCAATTTTAATAATGGTAAAAACTCCTGCAGACAAGTGGAAAGAGACTATAATAAAATATAGAAAACAATGTCAAAGTATTCTAAAAATATCAAATAGTGTGCGATATGCTGGAGTCATCAATGTATATGGTAGAACTTTAACTGGAATAGTTCGCTCAAATCTAAAACCCTTATTAAAATCAGAACAAGTAAAAAATGAGTTTTTTATAATTTCTACTTTAATATCATTAAGAAAAAATACTGCCAGTACAGTTGGAAAATTAGAACATGTACTTTTACAACATCAAAAGATAACTATTATAATTTTACAAAAAAACGATATTACTTATTATGTCTCAATAAATAGAAAAGAAAAAAACTTAGAAAAGATTATCAATTCAATAAAAAAGATAATTTAAGCTGGTGTAAATCCTTGATATCCACCTGTTTGTTGAGCTTTATCATCAAAGATTGGCTCAAACAAGGAAATTAAATATTCATCAGGATCCAAAATCACTGCATTTTTTCCTGCATCTTTTTCTACAATGTCACGATGAATCTTGACGCCTTTTTCTTTTAATTCCTCTATTGCAGATTTTACATCGCCGACAAGAAATCCTATTGTAATGCCATTGTCAATGGAACCTCCAATGTGTTGTTCAGTTAGTGATGCTGGATGTAAACTCAATAAAGCCCCAGATGTGCCCAAATCAATCCAAGATCTTCTTTGGTTTTTGATTGGAAGTCCTATAATTTCATGGTAAAATTGTAGTGACTTGTCTAGGTCATTTACAGCCAAAATTACATTTCCAACTTTTTTGATGTTCACAGTACATCTATCCCTAAGTTCTTTAAATCCATTGTCATTGAACTTCCACCATAGTTTCAGTCCTTTCCACACCATTGATTTTTTGGATTTGGTTTGCCACGTCTTTAATCTGAGATAACTGTTTAACATCAATTATTGCTACAGCATCAAATTGTCCACTAGTTGGAAAAGAATCTGAGATAGAAGTTACCTTTCGCAATCTTGCAGCTATGAGTTTTTTTGGAGATTTTACTAAAATTATTGCCCTTACCAACCTAGATTTACCTCCACTTCAATTAATGTTTCAGTAGTAACAATATCTTTAATTTTTTTGAAATCAATTACCATGTTATTAATTTCATCAATATTACCTAGCAAAAGTGCACTAATATCGGCCCTTCCAGTAACGACCATAATCTGTTTTACAATTTTACGTTTTTTCTTTAAAATTTGTACAACATCATCAACCTTGCCAGGTTTTACCATGATTAGACATAATGCTCGCATGAATAGTATATGTTAGTGGATCGGATAAAGATTCCTAGTCAGATGCTTCTTGGGACCTTGCTTCTTCAAGGTATGCCCTTCGTTCTTCATTGACTTTTTCTTTATCAATTTCAATATCATCATCAACTATTACAATACCAACATCATCAAAAGAGGGTACTTTGGGTTTTTTACTCTTAGATTTTACCTTTGCTTTACTAGTCTTGACTTTTGTTGTTTTTGCTTTAACAGTTTTTGTCTTTGTTGTTTTTGCTTTAGTTACAGTTTTTTTAGCAACTTTTTTTCCAGCCATGAATGTCGAAAATCAAAAGTTTGCCTAGTTTTTAAAGATTTTGCATACTGGTGTAATTGTACAAATTATGAAATTATATCAGCACATTATATTTTTTAGATTTACATGACAAGTTTTTCTGTAAATTCTACTAAATTATTCATTTAGCGATCAATTATACATTGTATCATGAACCTATATGAAATAATAGATCTATTCTAATAATATTTGAAACAGTGCCGCGGGCGGGATTTGAACGCGCGACAGCCCGGTCTTCAGCCGAGTGCTCTCCCAGGCTGAGCTACCACGGCACTAAAAAAATGCGTTTGATTGAGGAATTAAAGTTTGTCTTTTTAGATCTTCCAGAGAATATCATCTATGTTTTTTCGTTTATTGACTAAACGTCCAATTACAAAGAACAGATCAGACAGTCGATTTAGATATTTTATGCAATTTGAATTAATTTCATCTTTTTCACTTAACTGAACCACTAAAGTTTCTGCTCGTCTGACAACAGTTCTAGTATAATGTAGTTGTGCAGCAGCAACATCGCCTCCTGGTAAAATGAAATTTGTTAAAGGAGTTAGTTCTGATTCAAATTTGTCAATATGCTGTTCCAATTTTTCAACCATGTCTAATGTAACTCTATTTTTCATATCATTGAGATTTGGGTTTGAAAGATCTGAGCCAACTAAAAATAAATCATTTTGGATAATTGTTAAAATTTCTGTCATATCTGTATCTAATGAATTTGCCAACACCATACCTAATGCGGCATTTGTTTCATCTACTGCCCCATATGCAATAATTCTTGGGTGGGATTTTGCTATTCTAAAGTTTCCTTGGAGGCCAGTATTTCCATCATCTCCAGTCTTAGTGTAAATCTTCATCAACTTATCATGAGAAAATTAACTATTATGTTGTTCGAAATTACATCATATGAAAATTCATTAGGAGAAAATATTCTCCATATTATAATAAAATGATTATAGATTTTTTCAAAACTGCTGTAAATCTTAAAAAAATATCCAGACAAGGATGGATTGATAAATTATCAATTGATACGCCCGAGTCAGTGGCAGACCACTCCTATTCAATGGCAATAATGAGTATGGTATTATCAGATTTAGAAAATTATGATTCTGAAAAAGTTATCAAAATGGCATTGTTACATGATTTGGCTGAATCAAAAATTGGAGACTATACTCCTGAGCAACTCAACAAAGAAAAAAAGATAGAAATGGAAAACAATGCATTTCAAGAAATTATTAAAAATTTACCAGATTCAATTAAATTAAAATATTTACAAATTTGGAAAGAATATCAAGAAAATATTTCTCCTGAATCAAAACTAGTACATCAAATTGATAGACTAGAGATGACACTTCAAGCTAAAATCTATGAAAAGGATGGACATTCCAAAGTAAAATTAGAATCTTTTTTTGAATCAGCTAAAGCAGAGATTACTAATCCCACACTAAAAGAATTATTTACAAAGATTATCAATGAATAGTGAAATGTCTGAGAAAGATGAATTAATTGATGCACAAAAACAAGTAATTGGCATATTGTTTGAAGTAATTAAAAGACTGCAAGCAAATAATGATCTAGATGAAGAATATTTTCAGTTAATTGCAAAAGAGGACAA
The DNA here is from genome assembly GCA_028439805.1 of Candidatus Nitrosopumilus sp. GTDB lineage: Archaea > Thermoproteota > Nitrososphaeria > Nitrososphaerales > Nitrosopumilaceae > Nitrosopumilus. Next base: position 19,393 of record JAMHKW010000014.1, read on the forward strand.
AAATGCAACCCGTCTTAAAGAAATTCTTGATGAAAGAACTGAAAATGCAAAGATTGTTGGACGTTTATTAGAACAATTAGAAACTTAATTTTAACAACCACAGTCATCATCAGAAAGAATTCTTAGATGTGCAGTTTGTTGATATTTGTCTTGAACATAATTCGATAGATTTGCAATCCTAATTCGTGGTTCTTTAGTTTTCCAATTACCTTCATTTTCAAACCAAAACTCAATTTCATCAACATTATATCCCTCACCACTTTGAACAAGACCTTTAAAGATAGATTTTATCTCCTCGATTTCTGATTCTGAGAGTTTTGATTTATCCTCAACAATGGCAGTTATTTCATTTAGTTTGATTATTACATTATTTGTAAGAGGCATGAATTCAAAAAGTCTAAGATTCTATAACAATCTTTTGAAGCGAAACTGTTTTTATAATGATCCCCTTATTTGGGAAACATGCAATATTTTCAAGCCTTGCAACTAGGTAAAAAAAGAGTAGAAGCAGCAAGAGAATACCTTAACAAATTAACAGATGGTAAAGCAATGCCTGCACTTGCTTTAGCTGATACAAAATCGGACATATGGGAGGCAGTTGGCGAAGAAAATCTTTATGCATTTGTAGATGAATCTGCAGGTTTTATTTTGACTGATAATAGTGGCTATATTCTTGCATTAGTGGATAAAACTGGTGCTTCAAAGACCATAGTTCAAGGTGTAACAAAACAACAAAAAGAAAACTTGGAGAAATCTTTTGAGGCAGATAACATTCCAAAATTTGAAGGTAAAGTTATTCTTCCAGTTTAGCCTCGATACAAAACGTAAACCTTTAGTTATCATATGTGCAGAGTAATAAAATGAAGAAATTCTCTCAAGAGATTG
>JAMHKW010000015.1:0-20086 GCA_028439805.1 Candidatus Nitrosopumilus sp.
CCCGAGACAAGTTATTCTTTCATAAGATGAAGGTCGGCAGCAGAAGACTGCGTTGATAGGAAGGTGGTGTAGATCACAAGCTTCGGCGAGTGGTGAGCCAGCCTTTACTAATAGACCAACACATCGGTTCAGCCACTTACATAGAGACTATGCACGATGAATCATTTTCAATTCATCAAGTGGAAACATATACACGACTTGTACGATGATTTCATTTTAAATCACACTTAGCGAAAGCTATGCCTGATTTCATTTTTAATCACTCCTAGCGAAAGCTATCTGATTTTATGTTTGAAAATTAAATTAACAGATTGTCTTATATCAAACTAAGATCGCTAATTTGTCATGAAAACAGCAACTGCACTAAAAAAATTGAATTTAGATATTTCTGATTTTGAAGAACTTCTCTTTGATCACTCTATTGTATCTGTAACTGATGAACAAGGGAACATTGTTTATGCCAATAAAAAATTCTGTAAGATTTCAAAATTTTCTGAAGATGAATTACTTGGACAAAATCATAGAATTTTAAAATCAGATGAACATCCTCCCAAATTTTTTACAGAAATGTGGGATACAATTTCTAGAGGCAGAGTATGGGATGGTGAAATAAAAAATTATACAAAAGATGGTTCAAACTATTGGGTTAGAGCAATTATAATTCCAATCATCGCCTCAGACAAAATTATTACAAATTATGTATCAATTACAAATAATATTACTAAAGAAAAAGAGGCTCAAGAAAGACTCTTGAAAATGGAAGATAAACTTCTCAAACAAAATGAAACCTTGCTTTCTGAAGTTGAAACTAAAAGTACTGAATTGGTAAAAACTGAAAGACTAGCAACAATTGGTACTATGGCAAGTAGGATTGCCCATGATCTGAAACAGCCTTTAACAATCATGCATACCTATGCAGATATGTTAACTCCTGAAATTCTTGCAAAATTAGACTCTAAAGATAGAGAGAAATGGTATAGATTACAAAATTCTATTTCTGATATGAATAGAATTATTGAAGATGTTTTAGACTTTGCAAGAACTACTGAAATCAAAAAGAAAAAATCATCACTTTTGAGTATTTTACGATTGGCTGTTAATCATGTAAAATCATCTATTGGAATTACAATTAACTTGCCTGACAATGATGTCATGTTTAATTGTGATGCAAGAAAGATTGAAGGAGTTTTATCTAATTTACTCAATAACTCTTCTCAAGCATTAGATAGTCAAGGTGAGATTGATGTATCTGTATCTAAAGATTCACAATTTGTAACTATTGAAATAAAAGACTCTGGTCCTGGAATTCCTAGTGAGAATTTAGACAAGATTTTTGAGCCTATGTTTACTACAAAAAAGACTGGAACTGGATTAGGGTTGGTCATTTGTAAAAGTATTGTAGAACAACATGGTGGTAGTATTTCTGTGAGTAACAAACCTACCACTTTTACTATAAAATTACCCCTAGCCTAACTTCACTCTTCTAATTCTATGTCATTTTGAAGTTCTTTTGGTAATCCAATCCACCACTCTTTTTGGTTTTCAGACATTAATGCAAAAAGATCCCAAGTTGCTAATAGATCTGTTGGTTAATTCTTCATAGTAAGTATTCAAGAAAATCTGACAAAGTTAGGCATCATATGTTAGTTTTGATGTGTTTATTTTTGGTTGATTCCTGGTTAACACAAATTACAACATAGACACTTTATTTATGAATCAAAATGTACATGTATGAAAGCAAAATTTGCTACATCTTGTATATCCTGTGGTGATAAGATTCAACCTGGAAAAGAGATTGCAAAAAACAAAGATGAAAAATGGGTTCATAAACACTGTGTTGAGGATTCAGAAGGGTTACCTTAGAAATTAATAGTCTACTCTTTCAAATAAATTTGAAATTGTTTTGGTATCGATAAATCTACTGGATGTATTTTTCTGGACATTTCGTAGAAATGAAAAAGATATTGTAAATCTTTACACATCTCTTTCTCCTCTAATGCAACTTGCCACAGGTGGGTCTATGTTGAATTTTGGTTATTGGTCATCAAAACATACAGATCCAATTTCTGCACAAAATAACTTATGTATGGTTTTTGCAAATTTAGCAGAATTATCTTCTGGAAAATATGTAGTTGATGTGGGAAGTGGATTAACTGCTCCATCTAAACTATGGAGGAATAATTTTTCTAATCTTCACTTGTATTGTGTTAATATCAATTTCAAGCAATTATCTTTTTCTGGGACGCAAAAAAATATAGAATATCTAAATTCTACCTCTACAAAACTTCCATTTGTTAATAATTCTGTTGATCGTGTGTTGGCATTGGAATCTGCACAACATTTCAAACCTCTGTCTGATTTCATCTATGAATCAAAAAGGATCTTAACAAAATCTGGATTACTTGTAATGGCAATTCCTATAATTACTAATGGTGCATCTGTTGGAAAATTAGGGTTATTGAAATTTACTTGGTCTTCTGAACATTATGGATTAGATGACATCAAGAAACTCATTGATAAAGCAGGATTTACTATATCTGAAGAAAAATTTATTGGTAAATCCGTCTATGAACCTTTGGCCAATTATTATGTTGAAAACAGAACCAATCTGAAAAAATCTATTTTAGAAAAATATCCAAATTATGTTGAAAAGATTCTTTACAAATCACTTCTAAAAATGAAACAAGCATCAGAACAAAAGATAATTGATTATGTTCTTTTAAAATGTGTATTAACGTCTAAACTATGAGAATTTTTTTACCAATAAGGTATTCTACTGCATGAATGTACTCTTCTTCTGAAGTTAATCCTTCTGTGAACCACATTGTACTTGTTTTTAGCCATTTTGGAATCTCTAAACCGTGATGTTGAATTCCTACTGAATCTTGAAATACATTAGTTTTGATCAGGGATGATTTTTCCCAATCTGTTGTAATTACTGTCTTTTCAGATGTTTCAGAAAGTAAAAGTCCAATTTCTTTATCAATCACCAGTATCTTTGTTTTATCCTGATTTTGCGCAACTAACCCAACTCTAACTAATTTCCCAATGGGAAAATCAGTTGTTCCAATTATTTTATACCCCTCTTCAATTGATTCTCCAATCTCTATGGGAGTTTTGTAAATGAACTTTACAGTTTTACAACATTTTTCTTCAACAGGAATCTTTGTGTCTTCATCAAGATAAAATTGACTAGTTTCTATATTTTCTTCTGAGATTCTTTTAATGTTAATTAATATTCCATCTGTATCAATTTTTTCAATTTTGAATTCTTCAGTAATAGTATTTCCGAACTTGCTAGTATGTGAATAAATTGCATAATCTGTTTCTTTCATACATAAACCATCTTCATTACACACTCTATTACTAATATTATCAATTATTGGTGGTGATAAAACATTGTTTTGTAACATTGCTCTTATGCCATATGCAAATTGTGAGTCTTTACTATTCCCATCTGCCCACATTTTTACATCGTTTTTAATCCAATCTGGCATTGAACTAAATTCTCTTAGATGTCTTTCTTTGACATGATCAGAATCTCCTAGATATTTTTCAATTTCTGCAATTAATACAACGTCTCTTAACTGGTGTGTGCTATTCCATGCAACGTGCTTATACAGATTTACACATTCTCTTAAATTTGGAAAATTTGGATGCTGGTTAGCTAGATTGACTTCTCCCAATGTTTTATACTCTTCATAAAAAAATGCACAAAATTCTAGAATGCCTTCTGCTGTAGTTGGTATGAACTTTGGTTGATGTCCTGAAACATTTTGAGTACTGATACTTCCAATTAATATAATTAGTAAAATTCCAATAACTGCTATTTTCAATATTGTTTTATATGTAATTTTTACTTATTAATTCCATGTCAAAACTTCTTTAACATGATGACCAATTTGGAATTTTGTGTCTAAAAATAAACGTATATTTTTGCATCAAAATTGACTAGGTTTTTATTTTTGATATCTTGATTAAGTTTATCATGTCCGATCCAAATGTAACTTTGAAATTATTTGGTGAAAAATGTGAGCAATTACTTGATGAATCTGAGATCAGGTTTGCAGGAATAGTTGACAAAGATGGTAAACTCATTGCAGGTGGTTTTAAAAAAGGCCTTACTCCTTATGAAGGCGATGAAACTAGATTACAGTCATTTTTGGAGTTTGTTTCAAAAGCATCTATTCGAAAAGAATACGATGAAAGTTTAGGACCAATTAATTATCTTGCTGCTAGGAGAGACAAGGCTGTTTTAGTAAGTTTTCCATTTCCTATAACACAAATTCTTTTGTTAATATCTGCAGAACCTACTGCTAACATTGAAGTCTTGGCTAAGCGAGTAATTGAAATATTTACTGATGTTAATTAAACTAAAATATCAATTAGCAAATTCTTTAATTACACTAAATTAATTTTTAGAATGTGATTCATTACATTGTAATTTTTTTCTTGACTTTACTTCTTCCTTTGAGCTTCCCATTATCCTTTGGAAGTGTAGATGATTTTACAACTAATGCATCTCTTTATCATAAAGATGATCAATTGAATATCTCTGGAACTGTTGCATATGATCCTGACAATCCTTTTGTAACTGTTCAGATTTTTACACCAGGAAAATCAAATTTTGCATATTTTTGGACGTTACCTGCTAATTCTGATGGTTCATTTTCTCATTCATTAATTGTTGGAGGACCTACTTGGACATCTGATGGAAATTATCTTATTGTTGTTACTTCACATGATGGAGAAAAATTAGAAAAATCAATAGAATACAATGAATCTCCTCCAACGATTTCTGTTAATCAATCACCCAATACAACACCTGCCCCTTCTCAACCTTCAACCCAAAAATCTACTCAAATAATTCCGTCATGGATTAAAACAAATGCTGGTTGGTGGGCAGAAGGTGAAATCTCTGATTCTGTCTTTATCACAGGAATTGAATTTATGCTAGAAAACAATATCATTATAATCCCAAATATTTCCTCTGAAAATATTTCTGGAAATGAAATTCCTAATTGGGTTCGCAATAATGCCAATTGGTGGTCTCAAGATTTAATTTCAGAATCTGAATTTGTAAATTCTTTGAAATTTCTTATCCAAACAGGAATAATTACAATTAATTAGTTTTTAATTTTAACAAATGATTTTAATTTGATGTACTTTTACATTATTTGAATTGAAAGCCACATTTGGTGCAGGGTGTTTCTGGCATGTTGAGGATCTACTTAGTAAAATAAAAGGTGTCAAATCCACTCAAGTCGGATATGTTGGTGGGGCTCTTCCAAATCCTACCTATGAAGAAGTATGTACAGACAAAACAGGACATGCAGAAGCTGTACAAGTAGAATATGATCCTGATGAAATTTCTTATAACGAACTACTTGATGTGTTTTGGAATAATCATAATCCTACAACATTAAATCGTCAAGGGCCTGATGTGGGAATTCAATATCGTTCGGTAATTTTTTATCATAATGATGAACAAAAAGAGATTGCTGAAAAGTCAAAACAAACACTTGATAATTCTAAACAATTTGAATCCTCAATTGTGACTGAAATTGTACCTACTCCTACATTCTACAAGGCAGAAGAATACCATCAAAAATATTTCAAAAAACATGGGCTTTCCTAAAATTATTTGTTTAGAAATCTGAAAAATGATTAATACGTTTGATCGCTAAATTAACTAAAACTTATCTAGTGATAATAATTGACGGTAAAATGGTGGAAGAAAAATTCCTTCAGATTGATGGAAACAAGATTCGTTACCTAGAATCTGGCAATTCTAAAAAAACACTTGTACTAATTCATGGATTAGGTGCATCTGCTGAAAGATGGGATCAGGTAATCCCTCTTTTTGCAGATGAATTTCGTGTTGTTGTTCCTGATCTTATAGGATTTGGTTATAGTGATAAACCACTTGTGGATTACACTCCTGAATTCTTTTCAGAATTTTTAAAAAAATTCTTGGTTGAATCTAACATTAAACGACCTTACATAATTGGTTCTTCATTAGGTGGCCAAATAGCTGCTGAATTTACTGCTTCATATCCTCAAGATGTTGAAAAACTTATTCTAGTTTCACCGTCTGGAATAATGAAACAATCTACACCTGCACTTGATGCGTACATTATGGCTGCATTATATCCTAATGAGCAAAATGCAAAAAATGCTTTTGAACTAATGGAAGGTTCTGGAAAAACTGTTAATGAAGAAATTGTTAATGGGTTTATAGAAAGAATGCGATTACCTAACGCAAAACTTGCTTTCATGTCTACTTTATTAGGAATTAAAAATTCAAAATTAATCACAACTAAACTTCAAACAATTCATACTCCTACTATGATAATTTGGGGATCTAATGACTCTGTTATTCCAATTAATCATGCTGATAGTTTTGTCTCATTGATTCAGGATTGTCGATTTTTTAGAATGGATGGCTGTGGACATACTCCATATGTTCATGATCCACACACTTTTGCCACCAAAGTTTTAGAATTCTTGAATGGTGTTTAGATACCATTAAATACTATTAATTCCAATTATTACCTATGAGTGGTAATCAAAACCTTTATGATCCTTCTGAGATGTTTAAATCTTGGATTCAAAAAAGTGGACGTGCTCAAGCAGAATTTATGAAAAATTTTGGTTCTTTGATGACCAATCAAACTAGCCAAACTTTCAATCCTTTAGAAGCCCTAAAAGGAATTTCTGACAGTGCTAGACAAACCCAATCAAATATGGTGGAAAACATGTCATCAATGCAAAACAAAAACATGGATACTATGTTCAACATCGGCCAAATGCTTCCTTCCTTTATGAATTGGGGTGCTTATAAAACTACTATCAGTAGTAATGGCAGAATCTCAATTCCTGAAGCTGAACGTAATGCACTTGGTTTAGGAGACGGTGACTTGGTTCAAGTAATCATCTTACCAATAGCAAAAAAATCAAAAAATAAGGAGGTGAAACAATGAGTAACGAAACAACAACCAAAAATTCAAAAGATGTATTTTCTGTATATCAGCAAAACGTAGACAAACTATTCACTGGTATTAAACAATCAGTACCACAATATCATCAGTCAATTACTAATGTACAACAGGAATACCTACAAGCATATGAAAACATAGTGGATTCAACTATCACACTACAAAAAGAATATGCAAAGAAAGCAGGTATTGCAGCAAACATTCCTGAAGCAACACTAAAAGTAATTCATGATACAACTGAAGAATTTGTCAAGGCAGCTTCAATACAAAATCAAGTAGCACTTGCAACTATCGATGCAACACAACAAAATATTAAAACATTCAACGATAATGCAAAGTCCTTCGCTGACCTAAACAGAAACATTCTACAATCTTGGATTTCTGCATTCACTACAAAGAATAACTAATAGGAAATTTTTTCCTTTTTTATTTTTTTCATTTTTATGATCTTTCAGCTAACCATTTTCCTAGCTCAGGTAGTACCTTCTTTTGTGATAATGAACTAGCAATCATTCCAACATGTCCTGTTGGGTACATTTTTAGTGTTTTATCTTCACTACCTACTGCATAATGAAGTGGCATACTGCATTCAGGAGATACTAAATGATCTCCTACTGCAACTTGTGTAAAAATTGGCATATCTATTTTTTTCAAATCTATCTGTTCTCCACCTACATACATCTTGTTTTGGATGAGTAAGTTATCTTGGTAGATGTCTTTAATCCACTGTCTGAACAATGCTCCAGGAATGGGTGGTGTGTCTCCTAACCATTTTTCTACCCTGATGAAACTATCGACATATTTTTTGTTATCAATATTTTTGAAAAATTTGACATATTTTTCAATTCCTTGCTCAAATGGTTTAAGGACTGAAAAACAATAGTACATGAATTCAGGAGGCATGTTGCCAATAACCTCCACCATTTTATCTGCATCCATATGTTTTGCAAGATTACTAATTACTGTTGTATCTCGCTGTCCATCAATGACTGGGGCTGTTGCGATATAGTTTTTTATATTTTCTGGGTGTAATGTGATATATGCAGTTGCTATTGTTGCACCAGTACAATACCCTTGTAATGAAATTTTTTCTGTAGATGATTCGTTTTTGATGTATTCTACATAGGAGTCTAAATATCCATTTACATAATCATCAAAATCAAGATATTTATCCATACTAGTTGGGGTTCCCCAGTCTAACATGTATACATCAAATCCTTGCTGAAGCAGATTTCTAACCCAACTTTTTTCTGGATGGATATCTAGTATGTGGTATCTGTTAATTAATGCATATGAAATTAATAATGGTGTTTTATGTTGTTTTTCTGTAAGTGATCTGTAGCGTAACAGTCTTGTTTTATCTATCTTTTGTACAACATCATGTGGTGTTACTTCTAGACTAACTTCATCAGGTGCTGCAACTAAATTTGGGGCGTCAATGACATTTTTACTAAATTTTAAAATTTCTTCAATTATTTTTGGGTCTACTTTTGATTCACTTTGCATTTTTTTCCATTTCCTTTTTCTTTAATTCTAACTCTAGTTTTCTAACTCTTTTTTTAAGAGAATGCATTTCTTTGTAAATTTCATCAATCTCCTCTTTGCTTGGAAGATTAACTGATTGTAAAATTACATTAGTAATATTATTCCAATGCTTGGTTAATTCAAGCTCTTTGGAAACTAGTTTCCCATAATTATCCCCAAATTTTCCCGAGTCAAATAATTCTGTAAAATCATTATCAAAAATATCTATCCAAATTCTTTTGAATGCCTCTATTTGTTCGACATCTTGAGGAACATCAGGTGCTTTTAGGTTGACTTTTTTTTGAGCATCGCCCCAAGTATCTGAAAGTTGTTTATAATATTCTGTAAGATATTGATTAAATCCCATTAACTCATCATTGATTTCAATTAACTCATTGGATATTTTCTTTGAATTTGCTGCAAATGCCCTCATTGGCCCAATTGATGTTAATGCTTGTGGTTTGCTTGACATCAAATGTATAATGTCTGTCCAAAAGAGTGACAGATGTTTGTAATAATCAGTAATGTCTTTTGGTGATTTTGAACTCACAGATATCTATTAACACAGATCGCAATAAATAGTTCGCTTGTTTAATTAGAAAAATGGTTGATGTTGAAAAACTAGAAAAAATTTGTCAGAAAATTAATAAATTAAATCCTAAAATGCGTTCAGCTAGAATCATCAATAGTCGAGGACATCAAATATCTGGTGGTATGAAAGATGGGTTACTCTCACTTGAAGCTCAAAAACAAGATGAAATGATGTTCATGGAGCTTGCTTTACGTGTAAGGATGAGACACGAATTTGATAATGAATTTGGTGTGGTTCACTTTTCAATGTCTTATAGAGACAAAGTAATTGTAATGAGTTTCCCATTACCTAATGATGATGTCTTATTGATATCATGTGAAAAAGATACTGATTTTGGCAAACTATCATTTAAAATTCTTAAAATAATTGAACCGCTTAAAAAAACCCCAATGAAAACATTCTAACCATTAATCATTTTTCTCAATCCTGCACATCTGTTTCTTATTGTTACTTCAGTAACTCCAGATGCAATTGAGATCTCTTTTTGTGATTTCATTTCTCCTGTACTGATACATGCAAGATATAATGCAGCAGCAGCTATTCCCATTGGATCTTTTCCTGCAGTCATACCGATTTTCTTGGCATCATTTAAAATTGCAGTTGCTTTACGTTTTGTTTTTTCACTCAACTCTGCAATACTTGCTATTCTTGATACTCCTTTTACAGGATCAACAACTGGCATTTTTAATTCAAGTTCTCTAAAAATTAATCTATAACATCTGGCAACATCTTTTCTTCTAATGTTAATTCCTTTAGCAATATCATCTAGTGTTCTTGGTGTTTCTGTGTTTCTGCATGATGCATACAGACATGCTGCAACTAGTCCATGAATTGAACGACCTCGTACTAATTTTTTCTCCATTGCTTTTCTGTAAATGTAAGCTGCTTTTTCTATTACTGCATTTGTTAATGCTAGTTTATCTTTTAATTTATCCATTTCATTAAGTGCTTGTCTGAGATTTCTATCTGCAGAAGAATGTGCTTGACTTCTACTGTCCCAAGTTCTTAATCGTTCAATTGAACTTTTTACACTTGCAGATAATGGTTTTCCTGTTGAATCTTTGTTAACCGCACCAATTACCGTTGATAACCCCATATCATGCATAGTTAGTGAAGTTCCAGCTCCAACCCTAGTCCTATTACTTTCATCATTTGCAAAAGATCTCCATTCTGCACCCGTATCGGTAATTTTGTCTGTTACTACAAATCCACATTTTCCACAAAACAACTCTCCTGTGTTTTGATCTGTGACCATTTTCTTGTCTCCACAAGATGGACACTTTGGTCCAGCAATCATTGTATTTTTAAGCATAATTACATTGAATTGCTTAATTGCACTATTATCCATTTTACATAATCTCTGCAGGTTAATTGTGTGTAGGCTAAGCTAACCCTGACTCTTATTTTTTAGAATGTGGTTATTTTGTGTTTAACCTAGAAGACAATATGCGTATGATGGGCTGTAAGATGGATACATAATATTTTGTTGTTCTGTTGCATGTTGCAAACCAATAGAATGACCTAATTCATGTGTCATGATTGTTTCTACACTGTTGACATCATATAATTGAAAACTTCCATCACAATTGTAATCCCCTAATGTTACTTCTACAACTCCTTTCCCAAGGTGTGCATGTCCAAGAACTCCTTCTCCAATGTCTCTAACTACCCATGTCACCCAAACATTTGCTTCATGTCTGAAATTTGTAACTTCAAATTTTATTTTGGCTTTTTGATCACCACTTTCCAATTCTTGTGTTTCCCAAAATGAAAAAGAATTTTTCAATGTACTAACATGATCCAATGGGAGTCCTGGCGGTTGATCATTGATGAATACTTTATAGTGTACAAATATTGTTTCGTCTATTATTTCAAATGTGGGATCTGGAAAACTACCTGATGCTGTTTTTACTTCCTCTTCAAAATTCCATTTTACATAATCTCGTAGGAATTTTTTTATTACATCTTGGCTAGGATTTGGATATTCAATGTATCGTATCTCTTTGGAAATATTATTTGATATTGATCTAAGATATTTTCCAAACAAATAGAATTCATGACCTAATTCCTCTTCTGATTTAATTACATCTTGAATATTTACGATGATTAATCCATTTTCTATCATATATTGAATTCCTTGAACAAATGTTTGATCATCAATTTCTCCATCTGCCCACCATCCTGCATAATTTTTCACCCACTCTGGAATTTTCTCTTCTATATCTCCATGTGTCTCTATAGGTGGAATTTGTATTATTTTATTTTCTATCAAGTATAGAAGAGCTGAAACAAATTCTGAGTCATTAATTGTTTTATCTGACCACCATTTTGCTATTGGTTTTACCCACTCCGGTATTGTTGTAATGTGTTTTTTTTCTAACCCCTCTGGTTTTTCAGTTGGTGTGTATGGATATTTTACAATTACTTTTTCAATAAATTCTTTATAATTATTAATTACAATACTGTTTGGTTTTTCTTTTAATGCTTTGTCAAAATATGTTTTAGCTTCTTGATATTCACCAAGATTTCCAAAACCTATTCCCATACCAGTTAATGAAATGACATCATTTGGTCTGAATTGTAAAACTTTGAAAAATTGTTTTAAAGACTGTGTATGTTCTTCAAGATTACTTTGAACTATTCCTTTCATAATTAGAGTTGAAATATTGTTTGGTGCAAACTCTAGAATATCATCATAAATTTTATCAGCTTGCTTGTATTCTCCTTTAACAAAGTGTTCTTTAGCTTGGTTAAACATCAATTCTGCCTCTTGTTCTGTTTGTGCAAATACAGTTCCTGTAAAAATAGACAAACTCATCATAACTATAACTAAAAAATATGACACTATCATGATCATTTTCATATTTGTGATTTCAGATATGTTTATTTCTATTTTATAGTAAATTCAGGCTCAGATTTATTTTTATTTGATAAATCATATGTGGTTGTTTGAAAATCTTTAATTTATTCATAATTACGTGATTTTGTATTGAAAAAAATCTCTTCTGAATCCATGATTGATGATTTACGTAAAAAAATTCAACAGATCAAGGGAGATTTAGATGAATTAGGTGAACCTGTATCTGAAATCCCAGAATTAATCACATCTGCTAATCTGCTACGTTCAAATGAATATCTGTCAAAGGTAAATGAAAAGAAAACTCAACTTTTGGCTGCATATGAACAATATTCTATTACTATGGAAAAACTACTTTCATCTGTATTTGAGATACAAAATGATCTAAAAGAGATATTGAAAAAACAATCATCTATGATTTTTTCTAAAAGAAAAAAACAATCAATGAAAAAAACTAAATCAAAAAATACTAAAAAATAATCTATGGTAAATGGATAATATCGCCTGCAATTATTCTGTTAGTTTTGTTGTTATTTGTTACTACTAATGCTCCGTCCTCATCAATTTTTACTGCCTTCCCCTTTATTTTTCCCTCTCTAGTATCTAACTCTACATTTTTTCCAATTGTTGATGATCTTTTTGTCCACTCTGAAATAATTTTCTTTATTTGCTTTGTATTTAGTAAATTATAGATTTTTTCAAATTCTACTAAAAATGTTTGAACTACTTGAATTGAATTAACTTTATTTTTTTGTTCACTTAGTGATGTTACTCCGTAAAAATTTGATGACTCTTTGAATGTTTTTTCAATTTGTTTTACATCTACATCAAAATTTATTCCTACTCCTAAAACTAGATTTTCAATTCTATTTGACTCTAATGATGCATCAACAAGTATACCTGCTACCTTTTTACCACTAATTGTCAAATCATTTGGCCACTTTAATTCTGGTGAAATTTTAAATAATTTTTCTATTGTAATTGATAATGCTAATGAAGATGCAATTGGAAATAATGTTGTAATAGAAATATCAAATTTTGGATGTAAAATTATTGAAAACCATATGCCGCCTTTAGGTGAAATCCATTTTCTCCCCATTCTTCCTTTGCCTCCTGTTTGTTTTGCTGCAATTATTATTGCACCATTGTTTACAGTGTCATATGCCATTTTTAATGCCTGATTTTGAGTAGAATCAATAGAATCAAAATAGTAGGCTTGCTGTCCAATCACTTTTGTTTTAAGTCCTGAAGTGACCTCCCATGGAAATAATATATTTGAGTTTGATGTTAACTTGTATCCTAATTTCTGTTTTGATTCTACAGTATATCCTAATTCTTGAATTTTTTTAATATGTTTCCACACTGCAACTCTACTTATTCTTAAAACATCACTCAAATCTTGACCTGATAGATATTCTGTATTGTGAGTTTGCAAAAATGTTAGTACTTTTACTAATCCTGGACTATCAAACGAATTATATATCAACTATGCCTTGTTTTTATTATTACTAAAAAATTCTTTGTTCAAAAATTATATTCTTCATGTTTGTGTATTTTTTGTGGAACAAGACAATCATTCAGATAAAGAAATTTCTGACATCCTTTCTTTAAAAAAAGTGGCTGTGATAGGGATGTCTAAAAACTCCTCCAAGGCAGCTCATTATGTGCCTAAATATCTGTCTGATAACGGATATGATATTATTCCTGTGAATCCTACCACTGAAGAAATTCTAGGTAAAAAATGCTATCCATCTATTTCTGAAATAGATGATCAAATTGAAATTATTGATATATTCAGACCTTCAGAACAAGTTTTACCATTTGTTCAAGAAGCAATAAAGAAAAAACCAAAAGTGATTTGGTTGCAAGAAGGAATACATAATTTTGAAGCTGAAGAATTGGCAAGAAAGGAAGGAATCAAAGTTGTTTTTAATAGATGTATGTTAGCAGAACATCAGAGATTGTGTTAATATGACAAATTTTGATAATTTTTATCATGATTTACTTGATTTGGCAAAAAAATATGAGACACAAAACATTCCTCTAAAAATTGAATCTGATGTTAAAAATGATATTATCAAAGTTTTTGGTGAAAGAATTACCTCTTTGGCAAGAGCAAGAAATGGACTCCATGATATGTCTGAGCTTGCATATGCAACAGCTGAGCATCACCCGTATTGGAATTTACTATACAATTGTTCAGAAATTGCAAGTACTGTTTTAGAAAAATGGAAAGAATCTCTATCTGCAGAGGATTTATCTGATATTAATTGGGCAATCAAAGAGATTAATCAATCTCTAGAAAAAATTAAAAACAAAACTACCTAGGCAGAAATAAATATTCTAAACTAACAATTATTGTATGCCAATCAAGCTTGGATTAATTGGTAAAACCAATACTGGAAAAACAACTTTCTTTAATTCAGCTACATTGTCCTCAGAAGAAATCTCATCTTATCCATTTACTACTAAAAAACCTGTGTCAGGAACTGCACATGCAATTACACTTTGTGTTCATCCAGAATTTAAAATTCAAGATAATCCTAATAATTCTAAATGTGTTGAAGGGTGGAGATACATCCCAATTGAATTGATAGATTTACCTGGGCTCATCAAGGATGCCTGGAAAGGTAAAGGACTTGGAAACCAATTTTTATCTATTGCTGCACAATCTGATGCATTACTTCATGTAGTTGATGCTTCTGGTGGTATTGATTCTACAGGCAAAATTACTGAAGTTGGAACTGGTGATCCTATTTCTGATTTTGCAGATATTGAAGAAGAATTAATCATGTGGTATCATAAAATTTTAGAAGGGAATAGGGATAAAGTATCAAAATTAATCAAAACTGGTTCTGATATTTTAGATGCAATTACTGATCTTTATCGTGGTATTGGTGTAACTAAAACCCATGTTAAAGAAACATTTTTGGCAACTAAACTTGAGGAAAAAGATTTTGATGATTTTGACATGGTTGATAGTAAAAAATTTGCATCACACTTGAGAAAAATTTCAAAACCAACTCTGATTGTTGCAAATAAAATTGATGTTGAAGGAGCTGACAAAAATTTTGTTAGACTAATTGAGCGATATAATGATTCAATAGTGATACCTGTCAGTGGAGATAGTGAATTTAGTCTTAGACGTGCAGAACAAAAAGGACTAATAAAATATTCTCCAGGTTCTGAACAGTTTGAAATTATAAAATCTGATGAATTAAATGAAAAACAAACCAATGCTCTTAATTTTATTAAAAAAGGAATAATGGGTGAATACATGAGAACTGGAGTACAATTTGCAATTAATGTTGCAGTTTTCAAACTTTTGAAGATGAATTCGATTTATCCAATTGCAGATGAGAAAAACCTTGCTGACAAAAAAGGAAGAATTCTTCCCGATTTAATTTTATTAAAAAATGGGGCTACGATAAATGATCTTGCAAAGGAGATACACTCAGATTTAACTAAAGGTCTTCTATATGGGAAAGATTTGCGATATAATCTAAGATTACCAGTTGACTATCAATTAAGAGATAGAGATGTTGTATCTCTAATTAGTGCATCAAAAAAATAATTACTTTTAATTTTATGGATTTAGATTTTTAAAATCTAGACATTTTGAATCATATTCATCAAGGTATTGTTTACTGTTAATTTGAGTATCTTTGATGTATATTTCACAGGTTTCAGGATCTATTTGCTTACCTCCACTTGAATCATTACTGTAAAACTGTAATGCAAGAACGCCTAACAAAACAATTATCAAAATAATAGGTAACTTTTTTGAAGAAATATCCATATATTTCATTTTGTGATTTTGAACTTAAGCATATTGTTACTTGAATAATTCTAATTCTTGTAGGATTTTACTCATTGAATGTTTCCATCCCCTCATTGCATCAATATCATGTGGTCTATTATTTTCTAATTCTTCTTTTTGTTTTAGTAATTCATGATATCTTTTATCATCAATTCTAACCATTCATTAATTTTGTAATTGGTGTGAACTTAAGCGTATTGTTAGAGTTTAGAATCTTTAACTTATAAAATAATATTTTGAACACGCCCAATTTGTCCATTCTCTAACTCAACTTTAATTCCATGAGGATGGAAATTACTTGAAGTAAGAATTCTCTTTATCGTACCCTCTGTTAATTTTCCTGAACGCTGATCTTGTTTTTGTACTATCTGAACTGTTGTACCAATATTGATTTTATCTCTTGTAATATTCAATAATGTTTGATAATTTCCACATCATTTCTTTCTTGGTATCATAATGTGATCTGATCTTGAGTTGGAGTTTGCACTTTCTTACAGGCAAGTTAATAGGCTTAATTTAGGCTCAAAAATCATGTCTTCTGATTCTCAAGATATACGACATTCAATTTTGGCAAAATGGCATGAAACTCTCTCAAAATATGGAAACTTGTTTTCTTCTGATTCAATAAGTGGTACTAGTCCTCCATCTGTTTTTGTAGGTTCTTACAATTATCCAAAGGTCTTTGTCGGTCCAATGGTTCCACCAATTCATGGAGATACCAGTCTGCTTGATAGTCCTGAAAGATGGAAAGGGAAATCCCTTGAAGAAATTGTAAACTTTAGATTAAATTTAGTTCGTGGAATCCAAAAAATCCCGATTGATCAAACAGACGGACGATACATTGAAAATCTTCAAGAAGTTACAATGTCTTCAAAACCTACTGATTCTGATTTGCTATTTGAAAAGGCACCATCTCCAAGTGTATCACTTGATGATGAAAGTGCTCCTTTTGGCCCCATTGGTCAGATAAAATCAGCAAAATTTTCTGGAACTACTTCTATAAAATCAATTGAAAAGGCATTTTATGATACAGATTTGAAAGCCCAAGATGCTGTTTTGAATTTATATAATTCTGGAATTGAAATTTCTAAAATTCAAAAATGCTTCAGTATTGGAATGTTGGGGCAAAAAAGAAAACTAGTCCCAACTCGATGGAGTATAACTGCAACTGATGATATTATTTCTAAATCTCTTACAGATGAAATTTTAGATTATAATTTGATTGACTCATGTAGAGTATTTTCATATGAACATTTGGGTAATGTGTTTTCTGTAGTTTTATTTCCTCATAGATGGATTTATGAAATGATTGAGGCTTGGTATTCAAATGGAATATTGGGGTTCGGTTCTGATTATGAGGATGCTCGTGGAATTCATCATCCTCCTGCCATAGCAGGTGCTTATTTTGCAGCCAAATTAGGAATAGTAGAATATTTGAGTAACAAGAAAATCCAAGCAGGAGTTGTAATTCTCAGAGAAATTAGACCTGAATATGCTATTCCTGTAGGTGTGTGGCAAATTCGTGAGGGAATTCGTGAGGCAATGAAGCAAAATCCTGTAATTGTAGATAATTTTGATCACGCATTATCTTTGGCTTCAAATAAAATGAGTATCAGTAAGTCTGAATGGCTTTCACATGGGAATATTACTACATTGATAAGGCAAAAGACTCTCTCAGATTTTTTTTAAATTTTCAATTTTGATGTATATTCTATTCAAATGAGAGAGCATAAATTCTGGGGTTTAAATTAAAAAATGAACTCATGAGTGATAATACTGAATCTGCTTTTTCCAATTATGGTATATATGAAATCCAGGAAAATCTTGAATTATTTCTCCCAAACACTGAAATCAAAATTACTAAAATCAGTAACAATGTTTTTTCTTATATCCGAAAAGACTCTGAAGATAAACTAGTTAAAAAAATTATTCCTACAAAACATGAACTACTTACTATAGAATTATCTCCAATTCGACCCCTAAATTATCCTGCAAGACGAACCAGCTATATGTATTTGGATTTTGAAACCCCTGTTTTTCTATCTGAGGGCTCTGCGGCCACAATTTTTGCTCGTTGTCCAATTGAAATTGGAATATTTTTACTACATGATGAGCACAAAGACTCTTTGGATTGGTTTACTTGTGACTCCACAAATTCAAGATTTGGGCTTTATGGTGCTCCTGATTCTGGAACTTTGTGTAAATATACAAAATCTGAGATTGTTGCATCTTATGAGGATTCAATTCCATTTGTTAATGCTGTATTGGAAATAAATATTCAAAATGATTTATCTGGTGGACATTCTATATCAAAAGTAGTTTTTCCAATATCTGAAAATTCTGTTTATTATAAAAACTCAAGTGCGATAATTGATTCTGTACATGCAGTTCTAGAGAAAAAAATTACTTTAGAAATACTTAATGTTTCTGCAATGCCTATCGAAACTGATTGGACTCTTGCTCCAACATATGAACGCGTTATAACTGTAAAACGAAGGGATATGGGTGTTAATTAATGGTGTTAGATTTCCTACAAAGCTTAAGTGATATTGAAATTACAGGTGGATTGACAGTTCTTTCTTTATTCATTGGTGGAATAATTATGGCTGTTGGTATAATTATTGCAAGAACTGTGAGGTTACTTTTTACAAAGTACTATGCACCTAAATTAACACAAGACACAGCAAAAAATCTAGGGAAACTTCTCTATTTTGGAATAATTATAATTGCATTTTTGGTATTCACTTCTTCAACTGGGGTTGATCTTTCTGGGCTTTTAGTCGCAGGTGGTATTTTTGGTATTGTGATAGGGTTTGCAACTCAATCTGTTGTTTCAAATTTAATTTCAGGTATTTTCTTGATGTTAGAAAAACCTGCAAAACAAGGAGATTCCATAGAACTTCCTGACTTGAATATTTCTGGTACTTTATTGGATATAGGTACCTTTTCTGTTAGAATTCGAAGATTTGATGGAACAATAATTCGAGTCCCGAATGAATCCCTATTTACCACTAATATTCGATCTCTTACTTCAACTCAGGTACGAAGATCTGAGGCCGTAATTGGCATTGCATACAAAGAGGATATCGGCAATGCTATTTCTGTAATTGGAAAAGAAATCCGACAAACAATGGCTTTTGTTTTAATACTGCCTGAACCTGAATTCAGAATTAAAGAATTGGGTGATTCAAGCGTAAATATTGAAATCTTAGTATGGCATCCTAGAGAAGATTGGAGTGAAGTGGCCCCAAAATTATTGAAAGTAGTTAAAAAAGCCCTTGATGATCATGGCATCGAAATCCCCTTCCCTCAACGTGTAATTTGGCATGCTAAAGAATAAACAATTCTTTTTATTTTTCTATTTCTAAATTCACTCTATTTTTCTTTGACTGTCTTTTCTTAATTAGACTAAACATTATCATCCCAACATTGATAATTGAAATAATCTCAATCAAGTCTACTCCGTACAAGAACCAATCAATAACTGGATGTACTCTAGATACAATTCCTGCCTCTAACATGATATCTGCATTCCACACCATATGTGGAATCTGGATGAATTGAATAATTGCAATTACAATTATACTCCCTAATATTTTATTTTCATACCACTTCCAAAATTTATTCCATGCATTCATGTTAATACTTTATTTTTAAATATAATAAACAGTTTGAAAATTAGATGCAACTAATTAGATGCCCCTAATTTTTTCAGGCATGGTAATCATTAGTGTGTACTAGTTAGTACAAACTAATTTTTAGAAAATACTTCATTATTTCTTTGAGATTTTTTAGAATAACAATTTGAACATAAACCTTGGCAGTTATTCAAATTACCATTATTTTTATTTCCATCAAAGTAATAATATGTCCATTTTGATGGTGATGTAAAGCACATGTTGCATTTACCATATTGTCTATCTCTAACTTGTTCTTTTTGAACTCTATTCCATCCATATTTTTGAAATCGAATTATTTTTCTTTTTTTTATCGTTATAAAAACAACACTTCCTAGTACTCCCATTAAAATAAATACAGTAATGTCTACACTTGAAATTTCATTAGTGGGGGGTGTCTCTAAATTAGAAATAACTTGAGGCTTTGTAATTATTTTTTGATATGTATCTAAACTTGGTGTTAATTCTATGCTGACAATACTGTTAGTTAGGATGTCTCTACATGTAGCATTCCCTTGATTATCTAAACCATGGTATGCATTTTCTGGACAATCTAATTCAAACACCTGGCCAAATGCTTCAATCATCAAGTATGAGCAACAACTTGCTACAAGTAAT
>JAMHKW010000016.1:0-16995 GCA_028439805.1 Candidatus Nitrosopumilus sp.
AGTAAACCTGGATTTACTTGAAAGTTTAATGAAGTTTAATGAAAAAAATTCTCCAGAATACTTTCTTTACCTCAATGATGACACTTATCCTATTACCTGTGTATCTATAACAAACTCTCCTACTCCTGTAAACAAACCCACTACTCGTGGTGGTGTATATTTTTCAGATAAATTTGCCTACAAGATGAATGGTGTGATAAAAGGACATTCTGTGGTTCCTTTGTTGACAAAAAAAATGCTTGGACCAAACACAGAATTTGCTGAACTTAAAATTTCAACTCAAATTGAATCGGATGGGAAATCAATCCCTCTTGAAATATTTACAAATCTCACAAACAGTATACAAACTCCAGATTCAATTGAGCTTAGTATGATAATTGTTAAACTAGAGTCTGTCTAGTTAGTTTTTAGATATTTATCGTACTTTTCTCTATGTTTTATATCTGACAGTATTTCATATGCTTTGTTTAATTCTACCATTGCTTTTTCAGAATCCTCTTTTGTTTTATCTGGATGCGTTTTCTTTACAAGTTCTCTGAATTTATTTTTGATTTCTTCTGGTGTTGCGTCTCTTGGAACTTCTAAAATTTCATAATAATTTGGAAGTTCATCGTTATTTGCAGCATCACGAAATTCTCTATCTTCTTTTGTATTTTCCCTCTTTCCCACTTCTTCATAATCATCCCCCCATCCAGAATGATATTTTTCATATGTCTTGTCTTTTTTTGACTCTAGTTTCTCTTTGTCATATGTTGTCTTTCTTCGAAGTATGATATCTCTTGATAAAAATAAAAAGATTGCAATTATCCCAATTGCAAAACCGGCAAATAATATTGTCTTTTCTTCATTTGATACCACAAGTTCCATGTTTAATTCATCAGTTTGTGCATATGTTGTTTGTAATGTTCCTATGGCAATTATGGAAATTATAAAAATACTAAATTGGTTCAATTTTTTTTACCTATGTTAATCTGAAATCTTCTTTTATAATATTTAGAACATGTAAAATGGTATTTTTCACGTTTAGAATAACAGCAAGACCCTTTACAAACTTTTAGTTACGAATTTGTTTATTTTATTAAATATATTTTAGAACTAATTTTTAGATTTATTACAAATGATGTTGTTTGTAATTTGTGGATAAAATTCAAGACCTTGTACTAAAAGGTAAATCTTTTTTGGAAGAAGGAAAGTTCGATGATGCACTTGGTTTCTTTGAGCAAGCACTTCTTTTGAATCAGAATGATCCTGACCTTTGGAACTATAAAGGAATCGTACTTCGAAGCTTGGGAAGATTCAAAGAAGCAATGGACTGCTTTAACAAGTCATTAAAACTTGATCCACGAGATAGAAATGCATCTTGATTTTGTATTGACAAATTGTGAATCTATATTATTAACAAAATATTATCTATCATATGGGTGATGAAATAGACAAGATGTTACAACAAGCCTACGAGTTTGCAGAAGATGGAAATTACTCTGATGCATTGCACCTTTATGATTTAGCACTCAAAAAAGAACCTGAGAATATTGATGCTCTTGTTGATAAAGGCGCAACTCTGCAAAACATGGGACGACTAAAACTTGCTATTCGTTTATTTGATAAAGTACTTGCTATTTCTCCAAATAATGTTGATGCTCTTCTAAACAAAGGCGCGGCATTACATTCAAATAAAAAATATCAAAAAGCAATAGAATGCTATGATACAGTTTTGAGAATTGATAAAAAATGTGCCATGGCACTTGCATACAAGGGCTTATCGTTAGGTGAAATGGGAAATCTACAAGATGCAATAAAACATTTCAAAAAAGCATTATCTATTGATAATCAATATGTTCTGGCAAGTATTTCAAAGGATATGGCTCAGGAATTATTAAAATCAATTAAAGAAAAGCAAACTAAAACACAGTAACGTCCCCAGGTGCTGGTTCTCGATTAATTTGATTTTTACTTGATTCAAAGAATTCTTTATGTTCTGTATTTTGATGATCTTTGAGCTCTTCTAGGTTCTCAAAACCTTCATGACACATGTAGCATTTTGGTTTATGTTCATCAACTAGAGGAAGCACCATGATAGTATTGATGCAAATGACTACTTATTTCTTGAGACTATAAGGAATATATCATGATAGGTAAGTCTCATAACATGTTAGAGCAACTAGCTGGAGATTCACAAGCCTTGGATAGAGCTATTGCTGGAGAAGAATTATCCTACAAAGATGGTCTTGAACTGATGAATTATGATAATTTGCATCTACTTGGGGCAGTTGCAGATGCTACAAGAAAGAAATTAGTTGGTGATACTGTTACTTTTGCAGCATCATACTACATGAACTACACAAACGTATGTGCTGCTAGCTGTCAGATGTGTGCATTTTATCGAAAAGATGGGGCAGATGACGCATATACCTTAACTCCCAAAGAAATTGAACAAAGAGTTGGTATTGCAAAACAGATGGGTGCAACTGAAGTTCATATTGTTGGTGGATTCCATCCAAAACTTCCATTAGAATACTATGAAGATATGATGAAAGTCATCAAAAAAAATCATCCGCAACTTAACATCAAGGCATTAACTGCAGCTGAAATTTTCTATTTATCAAAATTGACAAAAATTTCTACTAAAGAAATTCTATCTCGTTTAAAAGATGCAGGACTTGATTCTATGCCTGGTGGTGGGGCTGAATTATTCCATCCTGATATTAGAAATAAGATTGTAAGAGGCAAATGTTCAGGACAAGAATGGCTTGATGTAATTGAAGAAGCACACAACATGGGAATTAAAAGTAATGTTACAATGTTGTATGGACATATTGAAAAACCAGAACATATCATTGATCACCTCATAAAGATTCGTGAACTACAAAAAAAGACTAATGGATTTATCACCTTGATTCCATTAAAGTTTAGTTTAGATAATACTGAACTTGAACAAGAACATCTAGTAAATAACGAATGCTCTTCTGTGTATGATTTGCGTATTATTGAATTATCTAGACTCATGCTTGCAAATGTGCTGAATAATATCTCTGTTTACTGGGTAGCATATGGTAAGAAATTAGCACAAGTTGCATTATCTAATGGTGGAAGTGATTTAGTTGGAACGGCATTTTCTGAAGAAATTTATCGTGCTGCAGGAAAGCCAACTACATCATCTGTTGAAGAACTTGCAACAATGGTAAAAGAAATTGGGAGAACTCCTGCTCAAAGAAACACTCATTTTGGAATTCTAAAACAGTTCTAGGTTTAGAAAATTATATTTTGATTTATCTGAATAATTAATTTTCCATATGTTTTTTTATTGAATCTATTTTTTCATCCATCTTGACTTGTTTGTCTCTTCTTGAATCCACTTTAATTATAACTTCAACTCTGCTGATTCCTAAATTATGTACTGTTTCTGTCATTTTTTTTGTAGCCTGATTAATCACATCCATATCATCTGATTCTAAAACTGTCCCCATAGAATTAATTTCATATTTTAGATTTTCTGTGTTTTGTATTGATTCTATTGCCTTTGCAATGTAAAAGCTAGCACTAGTAGTCTTAGTTGCCATTGGATAAATACTGATTTCGGCATGAATCATGATATTTCTGATGTGATTTAAGATTAAAAAGTTTGAATCATTCTACTGGTTTTTTCTCTTCTTTTTTTGCAGTGCCCTTCCTTCTTTTGGCACCAAAACTAATCAATACTAGCAAAAATCCCACTCCAATTAGAATCCCAGATAGTGTGTTGTAATCTTTGATTTCTTCTTGTGCTGTAATTAGATCAATCACTTCTTCTTCCGTCATCCCTGTGTGACCTGCCGGCATTGACATGCTAATGTTTACCGAAAGTATTATCCCAACAATTAACATTGCAAGCCCACCTGTTAGTATTTTTTTATCAACAAGAACCAATTCTGATTCTGTTTGTGATTCATCATATATTATCTATTTTTTATAATCAGTAAAACTCTCAAATATCCTATAATTGTTGGATTTTGTGGGTAAATTATTGCTCTTCTAGGTGTACTTTGAGTGAAATTATCCCTTGATTATCTGAATTAATTATCAACATTCCTCCAGAGTCTGCCACTTCTTTACATATTCCAATCTTTGAGGATTTATCTAATCCAAGACAGTTAATATCTGAATAATAGTTAAATGATTTTCCTGAATCCACTTTATATTTTTCCTCAATTGATGGAACAAAGAAAATATCTACTTTTTTTGAATCCTTTACTTCAATTTGATATTTGTATGAAGGATCTGCACTAAATGAACAACCTTTGATGAATACCGAATTATCTTGTGGTATGATCATTGTTTTATCAATTGCTGCAAACTTTGCATCATGAATCAATGGATACATGATATTTGATTTGTTAACTGCATGATCTAATCCTACAGTATGACCTAACTCATGAATCAAAATATTCTTTATAGATTCAGAACTGTACGGCTTCCAGTCTTCCCCACAGTCATTACTTCCTAATCCAATAGATACATTTGTTTGTCCTAATACATATCCGTCATATCCATTTCGTAGTTCTTTTTCCCATCCAATTGTAATAATTCCAAATGATGGGGCATTAACAATTTTAAACTCCACTCCGGCTGTTTCTTTCCAAAACTCTAGTGCTTGAATTACTTCAGATGACATGTCTTTTGACCATCTTGGTGTAGGTTCTATGTATACTGAATATTCTTTAGAATTACTAACTTTTGCAATCCAATCAGATGGCAAACTCTTTTCTATTTCATTAGTTCTGTACATTACAACTCCTTGTACCTTTTCATCATCCATTGAATCATAGTTTACATCTCCAATTCCAGTAACTGAATCTTTACCATTCTTTAGAAGATTAAGCAATACTCTATACTCTTCATTTTCCACTCTTAGTGTTTCAATCTCTTCATCGTTAACTAGGTTTTTTGCCTTGAGATAGTTTAACTCTACAAGATAAACATCATTTTGATTTGATGCTCTATCTACATCATTATATTTTTCTGGCTCTGATAATTGTGATTTTTGTGACTGAATTTGAGCAATTTCTGTATCTTTTTGTAATTGAATATTCTTCAAAGTATTGATTTGTTCATGTTTTTGAGATATCTCTGATTGTAATAATTCCACTTGCTTTCGCATCTCTTTATTTTCAGACTCGATTTCAGTTATTAAAATAAAATTGTCTGCATTTTTATTTGTTGTAAAACTAGTCATCTTTTCTAATTGTTTATTTTCTTCTTTGAGTTCATTAATTGTATTTTGATATATTTTGTTTTCTTCACTAAGTAGTTTTATCATGCTATCATTTTGCTCTATTGCATTGTTTACAGTGCTGAATGAATTCTGGGTATTGTCATTTTGCATCTTTAATGCTGTAATTTCATTTTGACACTGTGATTTTTCTTGTTCAACTAAACTAATTTGTTTTTCATATGACACAATATTTGAATTAAGTGTATTAATTAGTTGATTTGATTCCTCAATTTCAACTTTCATTGTTGTAATAGTTTTTTCTTGGTCACCATTTTTCCCTTGGAGTTCTCTTATGAGTGATTCATGATTTGTTGCATTTTTATCTTGAACTGACATCATATCATTTTTTAACATGCCATTTTCATTTACTAGTACTTGAATTGTATTTTCATAGTTTGAAACCTTTGAATTTAATTGAATGACTTGATCATTTAATTCATCTATCTCATTTTTCATTGTAATGAGTGATGTAGTTTTATCTATGTTACCACTTTCTAATTTGGTAATTGTATCTTTGTATTGTGCATTTTCTTCTTCTAGATTATCTACTATTTCTTGGAAATTTGTTAATCTAGAATTTAATGCAGTTGCAAATTCGTTTGATTCTTGTGCATCATTCATTATTCCAATCAATGTTTTTCGTTGTTCTATGTTTTCTAGTTCTAATTGTGATATTCTATCTTGATATTCTAATTTTTCTCCTTCGACATAACCAATTTTATTTTGAAATGAAACTGATTCTGCTTTGAGTGATTTTATTGTAGATTCATAGTCGTGAATTTGGTCTGAAAGTGTGCCTACAATTTTGTTAGATTCAGTAAGATCATTGGTGACTTTGATAAGATTTGTTTTTTGTTCTTGAGTGATGCCTTCTAATTCATTAATTTTATTTGCATAATTAAAATTATCTTCTTCTAGTTTGATCAAGTTTTGTTTGTTCTGTGTTTGTTCTGTGTTTATTACATCTAATGTTTTATCTAATGATTTTATTTTGTCTTCATAATTTACAATTTTTTGTTTTTGAATGAAACTCTCTTCTTTTAATTGTGTAATCATTGATTCATATGCTTCTTCACTTTGAACTAATTGGTTTACACTATCTCTATTTTCTTGAGTTCTATCCTTTAATGCAGATATTAATTGAGTTTTATTTTCATTTTCTAATTTTAATAATTCAATATTATTTTTATATAATACTGTATTTTCTTTTAATTCATTAATTTTTTCTTCATGCTTTTTGTTTTCTATCTTTAGATTGTTTAATTCAATGGCCTGCTCTGCTTTTACTTGAATGAGTTCTTCATTATTTTCATTTGTTGATACCTGATATTCTGGAATTCCATTATTGACAATCCACGTATCGATTTGTTCTAAGAATTGATTATTTTGTGCTCGAAGTGATTTTATTTCTTTTTGCAGTGCTTGATAATCATTAAACATTGTTGTCATTGATGGTTGATTAGATGATTTACTCATCTCTTGACTTTTTAATAAAATTCTATATTCTTTATTTTCTTCACGTAGTTCCTTTGTTTCTTCTTTGAATACTTCGCTCTTTGCTTTCAAATACTCTACTTGTCTTTCTATTTCTTTATCATTAGTTGACGAAATTGTTATAATTCCTTTTGAGGATAAATAGTCTATTGCCTTGACAAACTCTTCATTTGTTATTTCCCCATCAGACCATAACTCTAGAGTTGTTTTTACCCAATCAGGAACTTCTCTTTCTTCAGCAAAACTTTGAGTAAATCCAGAAATTGGAATAGATCCGACAAGGATCAATAATACTATTAACACTATACGCACCAATGCCCCACTCCAGATTATTCTAGATTATACAATAAAAGTATGTAGATTTTTGTTACAAAGAATTGTTACACTTTAGGCTGGATTTATTTTGATGTCTATTTTCTCTTATTACCAGTTTAAATTGGTCGTGTAAACCATCTTTACTAGTTTACATGGTTACTTCTAAATCAAATTCTACTTGTCTACGTTGTGGAAAAAATTCTTTACTTACTGATGATGATACAGGAGAAGAATTTTGTTCTAAATGTGGATTTGTAATTACTGAAAAAGTACAATCAACTGGTCCTGAATGGCGATCATTTCAAAAAGACGGTGGCTCAGATCCTACAAGAACTGGTGCCCCCTCCTCCCTTACAATACATGATATGGGATTAGCTACTGTTATCAATCCACAAAATAGAGATGCAACAGGAAAGCCACTTACTGCTTCAATGAAAAGTACCATTGAAAGACTTAGAACTTGGGATAGTAGAAGTCAAGTTCATGAACCTGTTGATAGAAATTTAAGACAAGCACTAAGTGAATTAAATAAATTAAAAGACAAGGTTGCAATCTCTGCAAATGTTTTAGAAAAAGCTGCGTATCTTTATAGAAAGGCATTAGAAAAAAAATTAGTTCGTGGAAGATCTATCTCTGCAATGATTGCAGCATCTCTTTATGCTGCATGTAGAGATACGGAAACTCCTAGAACTCTAAAAGACATTGCTGATGCTGCCAATGTTAAACGAAAAGATATTTCAAGATGTTATAGATTATTACATAATGAATTAGAATTAAAAATGCCAGTTGTAGATTCAATTCAATGTATTTCAAGAATTTCAAGTAAACTAGAGATTTCAGAAAAGACAAAACGATATGCAATCAAAGTATTACAAGAAGCACAAGACCGTAAAGAATCTGCAGGAAAGGATCCGATGGGCCTTGCAGCAACTGCATTGTATTTGTCTTGTGTTCAAAATGGAGTATCTATTACTCAACGAGATCTTGCAGAAGCTGCAGGTGTTACAGAAGTTACAATAAGAAATCGATACAAAGGACTAAAAGCTGGTCAAACATCAAAGATAGATCTTTGATAGTTTTTTTACTATCAATTTAGAGCATTAATTGTTGTAAATGAATTATAGGCTATCGTCATTTGAGCACAGATTTTGTGTGTGTCCTAAATCTCTTTTACAAGCCTCATCAATTCGTTGCTCTATTTCCTTTACCATATCTTGTGATATTTCCTGCATTTCCTTACCCGTGCATGTCTCATAGAATTGATCTAACTAGCCGATACCGAATTTTTTTTCACAAAATGACTGAATCCCTTTGAGTTTTTTTAATGTAAAAATGACAATTTATGCAAAAAGTTTAAGCTGATTTGTTTGATCGCATTCACCACGATTTACTTATTAATTCCATTCAAACAGAAATTACAGAAAGTTAGTGACATAATCAAAATAAAATCCTTCCAATGCCCCACATTTTAGGGATTGAAGTTTGATGTGTTTTCTTTCTTTCTTTATTCTTTATCGATAAATTCACTAACACCTGGAGGATCTGGTGCTAATCCTTTTCTCTTTCTAATTTCAGCTACAGCAGTTGCTAATAGTGATTTTGGAACCTCAGTCCATTCTTTAAATGATGTATTCCATGTTGCACGTCCTGCAGTTTGACCTCTCATCTCTTCAGATAAAGTAAATGTCTCAGAAGCTGGAATCTCACCAGTAATGATACTTGATGCACCTTTTTGTGCCATATCTAGTACTTTGCCACGTTTTCCAGAAAGAACAGTTGCAACATTTCCGACTAAATCAGTTGGAACTCGAACTTCAATAGCTAAAGTTGGCTCTAAAACAGCAGTGCCTGCAGTTAGTAATGCTCCCATACATGCTCTACGAGAAGCTGGACCCAACTGGGACAAACCTCTATGTGCAGTATCTTCGTGTGGCACAAAGTGAGTAAATGTAAACTTGCAGTTTCTCATTTGTTCTTTACATAGAGGCCCTTCTTTCATTGTATCATCAAATCCTGAATTGATAGAATCAGTTGACTCTTGAACAAATTGGACACCTTTAGTTCCATTAATCAAAACGTTACCACGTGAATCAAGTTTCATTACTCTCTTGACAGTATCTGTATCCCATCCTGCACCTTTCAGCAAATCTGCAACAACTTTTTTGTCTTTCATATCGCTGATTTCACCAGTTCTAAGCATCTGTGCTATCTCTGGTTCTAATGGTTCTACTTTCATGAAAATTTTGTTATGTCTGTTAGGAGACTTGGCCATGATTGGCTCACATGTATCTTTTACAGTTTCTCTATAGTTAATCAAAGGCTCTGATGTTATGATCTCAATTTTGGTATCTTGTATACGATGGACGGCAACATCAAGGTGTAAGACGCCCATTCCTGCAACTATAGTTTCACCGCTTTCCTGATCAATCTTTACGACAAGGTTAGGGTCCTCAATTGTTAATTGTTTTAGTGTTTCAACTAGTTTAGGTAAATCTTTAGGATGTTTTGGCTCGATTGCAATTTGAACAACTGGTTCTGAAACATATTTTACTCCTTCAAACATCTGAATGTCTTTAATTGAAGATAGTGTATTTCCTGCTCTGGCTTCAGTTAATCCTAGTAATGCTGGGATATTTCCTGCACCTAGTTCTCCTACTTGTTCTCTTTGGTTTCCCATGAAAAAGTTTACAGATTGAATTCGTCCTTCTCTTTTCTCATCAATTATGTTAATAGTCTGTCCATCTTTTATGGTGCCTGAAAATAATCTACCAATTGCAACTGGTCCTGCTGCAGGATCTAACACCATATTTACAATCATCATAATCGTTGGACCATCATCACTACATGCAAGTAGTGCCTTTCCCACATCAGAATCTAAATCTCCTTTCCAAATTTGTGGAATTCTATACTTTACTGCCTCATCTGGTGCTGGATGATGTTTTACAACCATGCCTAGTATTGCTTCAGCAAGTGGTGCTCTTTCTACAAGGTCTGCAACTTTTTCATTTTGATAAGCATCAATTACATCTTTGAATGTAAGTCCTTTCTCTTTCATCAAATCAATATTGATTGCCCATCTGTCTTTTGCAGAACCAAATGTGACACTTGCATCTTGAATTGATACTTTCCATTTTTCTTTGTATTCTGGTTCTGCGTATGTATCAATTAATTGGTTAAAATTTGAAACAACTTCTGCTAGTTGTTGCTGCATCTTCTCAGGAGTTAATCTAAGTTCTTTGATGAGTCTATCTACTTTGTTGATAAACAAAACTGGTCTCACTCTTTCTTCAAGTGCCATTCTAGTTACCGTCTCAGTTTGAGTCATAATGCCTTCTACTGCATCACATACTACGACTGCACCATCAATTGCCCTAAGGCTTCGAATTACTCTTCCACTAAAGTCTACGTGTCCAGGAGTATCAATCATGTTGATGACATATTCTTGATCTTTTTGATTAAAGAGCAAAGTTACATTAGCTTGGTAAATTGTAATTCCTCTTGCTTGCTCTTCTTTATCAAAGTCCATTGCCAAGGCTTTACCTGCAGTAGATGGAGCAATAATTCCTGAATACGCCAAGAGACTGTCACTCATGGTAGTTTTTCCGTGGTCAACGTGAGCAATGACACCAAAGTTACGGATATTTTTCTTATTCTTGATGATTTTCATAACCTCACTTGTTGACTTGTATTTTACCATATTCGCAAACCATAATTTTCAGGTATTAAACCTTAGCCTGATGGTTTTGATGGCCGGTGATCTTACAAAACATCTTGGTGTGTTTGTTATGCTATTTTGATTTTTATTACGAATATTTTGCAAACAATTATGGAAATTTCTGTAGGACACACTCCTGATTCTGATGATGCATTCATGTTTTATGGAATGTTTACTGGCAAAGTGCCCTCTTCAGACTTTACAGTAAATCATGTGATTGAAGACATTGAGAAGTTAAATCGTAAAGCAACTGATCCCCAACTTGATGTTACTGCAGTTTCAGTTCATGCATGTGCATACATTCCAGGATATACCATCCTAAGAAGTGGAGGTAGTTTTGGGATTGGTTATGGTCCTATAGTTACTGCAAAAAAACAAATGACTATTGATGAGATAAAAAAATCAAAGATTGCAATTCCTGGAAAGATGACATCTGCATTTTTACTATTACAATTAATGATTGGGAAATTTGATTATGTGGAAATGAATTTTAGTGATATTCCAGATGCTGTGAAAAGTGGTAAAGTTGATGTTGGATTAGTCATTCATGAAACGCAATTATCATATGAGCAAGAAGGAAATATCAAAATTTTAGATGTTGGTGAATGGTGGGACAAGACAACAAATGGATTGCCAGTGCCACTTGGAATCAATGTAATGAAAACAGACTTGGGAATGGAGACAATTTGTAAATTTGATAAACATCTTCAGGCATCAATAGAGTTTGGATTGGCGCATCTAGATGATGCTATGGAATATGCAATGCAATATTCTAGAGGAAAACCACGTGATTTGATTGAAAAATTTGTAAAGATGTATGTCAATGAGGTAACTGTTAACATGGGCGATTCTGGAGAAGAATCAATTAGAACCCTCTTTGAGATGGCAAAAGAAAAGAACCTTGTTCCAGACTTTGAACTAAGTATTGCCACCAAGTAATTATAGAACAAAAAAAATTTACTAATAATGGGAGATGGAATTGGTGGTGCAGTAATTGGAATTTTAACAAATAATGCATTTGAGTTATTGGTAAGTCATACCCGAAAAGATAATCAAGATGATTATGGAAAAACTGAAAAGATAATCATTGGAAAAATAGATGATCCTAATGAACCCCAATATGAAGAAAAAACAAAAGAAGACTTGGAACGTGCGTTGAAAGGAAAATTTGTATCTTGTAATGTTCAATATAGAGATACCAAAACTGATGCGCTTGTTTGTAATGTATTTGTCCAAAGACCTCCTGAAGGATTTTAATTATTTCTGTTTCAATAATCCTGATTACTTTGATAATCATATAGTTTAATATTCTAAAATATTATAGAAATTCCACTTTACAATGACTGAACCAATACGTGCTTGTCCTATTTGTCCAAAATGTGGTTCAAAGAGATTTGTTAGATTGCCCGGTGAAAAAGTCACTGTAAAATGTCGTTCTTGTAATAAGATAATTGAAATCTAAATTCCATAGTTAATATTTGCAATATTATTCTCAACATTATGGCAAAAACATGGAAAGATAACGATATCAGTCTTGACCCAATTAAGGATCAAATAGTCGCTGTAATTGGTTATGGAATCCAAGGTGATGCACAAGCTAACAACATGAAAGACTCTGGTCTAAATGTAATAATTGGTCTTAAGGAAGGCGGTAACAGCTGGAAAAAAGCCGAAGCTGATGGTCACAAAGTAATGTCTGTTGCAGATGCGACAAAACAAGCAGACATTATTCACATATTGATTCCAGATATGATTCAAGGTCAAGTATACAAAGATGAAATTGCACCAAATCTTTCTGAAGGAAAAGCATTGTCATTTTCTCATGCAGCTGCAATCTATTGGAAATGGATTGAAGCCCCAAGTAATGTTGATCTTATTATGGCTGCTCCAAAAGGACCTGGCTCTAAAGTTAGAGAAACATATCTTGCTAATTTTGGAACCCCTTCAATTGTTGCAGTCGAACAAGACTTTACAGGAAAAGCTTGGGATAGAACTTTAGGAATTGCAAAAGCAATTGGTAGTGCAAGAGCTGGATTAATCAAAACTACTTTCAAAGAAGAAGTAGAAACTGATTGGTTTGGTGAACAAGCTGACCTTTGTGGCGGCGCAGCATCTATGGTAACAAATGCATTTGAAACTCTAGTTGAAGCCGGATATCAGCCCGAAATTGCATACTTTGAAGTTTTACATGAACTCAAACTCATTGTAGATATGATTCAGAGATATGGAATTAATGGAATGTGGAGACGTGTTAGTGAAACTGCCAGATATGGTGGTTTAACACGTGGCCCTATGGTTATGGATGCTGCAAGCAAAGATAACATGAAAAAAGTTCTCACCATGATTCAAGATGGTACTTTCAACAATGAGTGGATTTCTGAATATCAGAAAAACGGTAAAGATGCATTTGACAAATACATGAAGCAATATGACGAACACCAAATTGAAAAAGTTGGTAAAGAAATGCGTAAAATGATGTGGACTGATTCCACAGAATAATCTTTTTTCTTATATTTTTCTTAATTTAGAAACGCCAGTTGTAATATGTTCAATAATTGTTGATAGTGGTGTGCCTGGACCATATACGTGGTTAACTCCTGCTTTTATCAAATCTGGATGATCAATTTCTGGAATTACTCCTCCACCTACAACTAGTACGTCGTTAATTTTTTTCTTTTTTAGAGTTTTAATCACTCTAGGAAATAATGTTCCATGAGCTCCATTTAGTAAACTCATTGCAATTGCATCTACATCTTCATCTTCTGCAATCTGTGCGATTCTTTCTGGTGTGGCAAAAAGCCCTGAATAGATTACTTCCATTCCAGCATCTCTGAATGCTCTACACAATACTAGAGCTCCTCTATCGTGACCATCAAGACCTAATTTTGCAACTAGTATCTTGATACTTCTTGATGCAGCTTTTTGCTTCATGATGTTATTCGTTATTTTGTATATTTTAAAGGCTTTATCTGATTTTCTAATTATTATTTTAATGGAAAATCTACATAAAGCGTAACTAAATCATCTCAGACGTGGAGATAAACCCAATAAATTATCAGTTAACCTTCAAGCCAGATCTTAAAAAATTCACATTTGACGGCATTGAAATAATCTCCGTATCATGCAAAAAACCCACAAATACAATAACCATGCATTGCTCTGAACTAAAAATCACCTCTTGCCAAGTAAAGTCTTTAGGAAAAATCATACCATCTACTCCAAAAACCAATGAAAGCAAAGAAGAATTACAAATCAAATTATCAAAAAAAATTAAAGGCAATTTTACAATTCATTTAGAATTTCAAGGAATTTTAAATGATAGGCTTTTAGGATTTTATCGTAGCCAATACACGCAAAATGGTAAGACAAAATACCTTGCTACGACCCAATTTGAGGCAGCTGATGCTAGACGTGCATTTCCTTGTTGGGATGAACCTGAGGCAAAGGCAACCTTTGAAATCTCAATTATTGCTGATAACAAATTTTCTGCAATCTCAAATATGCCAGTTAAATCAAAGAAAAAAATTGGAGATAAAACAATTTACAAATTTGGAAAGACTCCAATTGTTTCAACATACTTGATCTATCTTGGTGTTGGAGAATTTGAATATCTTACAGGGAAAACTGGAAAAACACAGGTTAGAGTCATTACAACAAAAGGTAATACCTCAAAGGGAAAGTTTTCATTAGAATTAGGAAAAAAACTTCTTACATCTTATGAAAAATATTTTGGAATAAAATATCCGTTACCTAAACTTGATTTAATTGCAATTCCTGATTTTGCAGCTGGTGCTATGGAAAATTGGGGTGCTATAACTTTTAGAGAAACAATCTTACTTTATGATCCTAAAACATCTTCTACTAAAACTAAACAATACATTGCTGAAGTAATCTCACATGAGATTGCACATCAATGGTTTGGCAATCTTGTTACAATGAAATGGTGGAATGATTTATGGTTAAATGAAAGTTTTGCAACTTTTATGGCAACAAAATTTGTAGATAAATTTTATCCAGAATGGGATTTGTGGAATCAATTTATTGAAACTGCAATGAATACTGCAATGGGTCTTGATTCTCTTAAAACTACTCATCCAATTGATGTTAAGGTGAATTCTCCAACTGAAATTCGAGAAATCTTTGATGCAATTTCATATGATAAAGGTGGATGTGTACTGCGAATGTTGGAATATTATGTTGGAGAACCAAACTTCCAAAAGGGGCTTAAAAAATATCTCTCAGATTTTAAATACAAAAACGCTCAAGGAGATGATCTATGGAATGCTATTGGCAAAGCATCTAAGATGCCTGTTGCATCAATGGTCAATACATGGCTAAAACAGCCTGGATTCCCTCTAGTTGAAATAAATCAAGATGGAAATAATTTGAAATTAAAACAGAAAAGATATCTTCTTGAACCTGATAAAAAATTCAGTAAAGGGTTGTGGTCTATTCCATTATCTTTAGGATTAAACAATGAAATCTCTAGAAAACTATTTTCTAAAAAATCAATGTCAATGAAACTACCAAAAAAATCCATAGGCTTTGTTGCAAACTATGAAAGAAAGGGATTCTATCGTGTAAAATATGATGAAGGAATTCTACTTGATTTGAAAATGTTAGTAGATAAAAAACAAATTTCTGCAATTGATAGATGGGCAATTCAAAATGATTTGTTTTCTCTTTGTCTTTCTGGCAATGAACAAGTACGAAACTATCTTGACTTTTCTGATGCATATTTTGATGAAAACAGCTATCTTGCATCAATTAATGTGGCACATAATTTAACATCATTATATTTCCGTACATTTAATGAGAAATTTGCAGATGAAATTCATAGTTATGCTGTAAACTATCTTAGAAAAGTTTTATTTAATTTAGGATGGGAATCTCGAAAATCAGATAGACATACTGATGCATTACTGCGTGCATTTGTCATAACTTCTTTAGGAAAAATGAGCGATGTACAAGTTACATCAGAAGCTCTTAGACGATATAAAAAATTCCTAAAATCTCCTAGTTCTTTATCCCCTGATTTAGTTGAATCAATTTGTTCCATTGCTGCATGGAATGGAAATAAAAAAACTCATGATGAATTAACTAAACTATACAAGAATGCAAAAACTATGGAGGAGAAACTTCGCTTCTTAGGTGCCATGTGTGGATTTCAAGACAAAAAATTACTTGTCAAATCACTTGACTTTTCTCAAACGTCTCATGTTCGTTCCCAAAACATGCAATTACCAATCATGAAAGTTGCCGCAAATCCATACGGTGATAAGGTTTTGTGGCCATGGCTGAAGAAAAATTGGAAAAAATTAAACAAAAAAGTAGGTCATGGTAATCCCATATTCCACAGAATTGTTGCAAGTATTGCTCAAGTTGCAAATGATTCCATGGAAAAAGAGATCAAACAATTCTTCAAAAAGAATCCTACCCCTGGTACAGAACGTGTTCAATCCCAAACACTTGAGAGAATTCGAATAAACTCAAAATTCCTTAGAAATATGAGAAACGAGTTCAAAAATGGCTAGGAAACTTGGCGCTCCCATATTTCTTGTAATAATTACTGTTTTAGCAATAGTCTTTTTATCTGGTGGTGGAACTGACGATAAAGATATTCTTCGTCAAACATTTGATGTTGAGGCAATTTATTATGAAACAGGCCATGTTGAGATCTCATTTTTTGATAAATCTGGCAAAACAACTCTTGTTGTAATGGAAATACTTGGAATGGATGAATCTTTTCAAAAAACATTTTCTGATTCTGAATTTATTGAAATTGTACCATTTCCAAATATTCCAAAATATGGTTGGGCAATTCATCCTATAGTTTTAGAAATTGATCATGAGGAATTAGGTCATATTCAACTAAAAACTGAGATTCATTTTTCAGATGAACCTATTCCCACTGTAATTTATGCTAGATTATAGATCGGATACAAGATTTTATTGCACCTCTGAAACTTATTGTATATTGACTCTACTTGGTGATTTAAAAAAAGGAAAACGTGGAGTAATTGCAAAAGCAATCTCTATTGTTGAAAATGATCCAAAGGAAGCAAAAAAACTATTAAAGAAAATTTTCAAAGATTCTGGTAATTCTATAATTATTGGCATTACCGGACCTGCTGGTGCTGGAAAAAGTTCATTGATTAATAAAACTGCAATTGCTATGAAAAAATTAGGTACAAAACCTGCTGTGTTGGCAATTGACCCA
>JAMHKW010000016.1:17005-19356 GCA_028439805.1 Candidatus Nitrosopumilus sp.
GTTACTGGTGGGGCAATACTAGGTGATAGAGTTAGAATGAGTGATTCCACTGATTCAGGTACATACATTCGAAGTATTGCATCACGCGGTTCAACTGGTGCAATATCGCATTCACTGCGAAACAGTATTCGTATTTTAGAATATGCTGGGTTTAATCCTATAATTATTGAAAGTGTTGGTGCAGGACAAACTGAAGTTGAAATCTCAAATATTGCAGACATTACAGTTGTTGTGTTTAATCCTAATACTGGTGATAGTATTCAGACAATCAAAGCTGGTTTGACTGAAATTGGTGATATATATCTTGTAAACAAAAGTGACCTTAGTGGTGCCAATCAATTATTTGATGCAGTACTGGACTTTATTGGAGATTCAGAACGAAACCCAATAATTTTAAAAACATCTGTAAAAAAGAATTCTGGAATTACAGTATTTGCAAAAACTCTCAAAGATATGATGATATCTAAAAAGAAATC
Source organism: Candidatus Nitrosopumilus sp. (assembly GCA_028439805.1). Lineage (GTDB taxonomy): Archaea > Thermoproteota > Nitrososphaeria > Nitrososphaerales > Nitrosopumilaceae > Nitrosopumilus. The sequence goes on from JAMHKW010000016.1 coordinate 17,482, forward strand.
AAAGAAAGACAAAGACTTGGAGCGACTTGAAGCAGAACTAAAAGATATTGTTTTAAACAACTTCCAAGAAAAGGTTGATGTTATGTTAAATTCTGATAAAGCATTTTCAAAATATCTAAAACAATTACAAACAAAAAAGATGGACCCATTTGAAGTAGGAGATAAAATCTCAAAATCTTTGTTAAAGTGATAATATGGCAACAAAAAAAACATCAAAAGCAAAAACTGAAAAGAAAATTTTTACCGATTCACTGTTTTCAGTAAAACGAATCTATCAAAAATCCTCTAAAAAGAAACCCATTGAAGATGCAGGAACCTATCCGTATACTCGTGGCATTCATCCTGGAATGTATCGTGAAAGATTTTGGACTATGCGTCAGTATTCTGGGTTTGGTGATGCAAAACTTACCAATGAGCGATTCAAATTCATGCTTGAGAAAGGTCAGACTGGTCTTAGTATGGCCTTTGATCTTCCAACGCAGATTGGTTATGATTCTGATTCTCCACAAGCAGAAGGTGAAGTAGGAAAAGTTGGAGTATCAATTACATCAATTAAAGATATGATGACTGCCTTTGATGGCATTCCTTTAGGTAAAGTTAGTTCTTCTATGACGATTAATTCTACTGCATCAACATTACTTGCATACTATATTGCAGTTGGTGAAGCACAAGGGTTTAAAAGTCATGATCTTCGTGGAACCACTCAAAATGATATTTTAAAAGAATACATTGCAAGAAACACCTACATTTATCCTCCTCAATCCTCAATGCGATTAATTGGTGATATGATAGAATATTGTGCAGAAAAAGTTCCATCATGGTATCCTGTTTCTATATCTGGTTATCACATGAGAGAAGCTGGATGTACTGCCACACAAGAAGTTGCATTTACATTGGCAAATGCTATTGCATATATTCAAACTTGTTTAGATAAGGGATTAAAAATTGATGACTTTGCACCACGTCTTTCATTCTTTTTTTGTTGTACTATAGAATTCTTTGAGGAAGCTGCAAAGTTTAGAGTTGCAAGAAAAGTTTATGCAAAAATTCTCAAAGAAATGTTTCATGCAAAAAACCCTCGCTCCATTCAATTAAAATTCCATACTCAAACTAGTGGAGAGTCATTAACTGCTCAGCAATCAAATAACAATATCATTCGTGTTGCCATTCAAACTATGGCTGCAGTTATTGGTGGAACCCAATCACTTCATACAAATTCTCGTGATGAAGCACTAGCACTTCCTACTCAGGAATCTGCAAAAATTGCTCTTAGAACACAACAAATTGTAGCTCATGAAAGTGGAATAACTAAAACTGCTGATCCAATGGGTGGCTCACACTATCTTGAGGAATTATGTGATCAAATCGAAGAAGGAGTATGGAAATATCTCAAACAAATTCAAAAAATGGGTGGTTCTGTTAAGGCAATCGAGAAAGGATTTTTCCAATCTGAAATAAGACAAAATGCTTATCGTTTAAAGAAAGAGGCTGATAATGGTGAGCGAGTTATTGTTGGAGTAAACAAGTATGTCGAAGATGAAGAGCAACCAGAACTACTTCGAGTAGATGGTAGAATTGAAGTACAACAAAAAAAGGCACTAAAAAAACTACGTACATCTAGAGACAAAAAGAAATGGGAAAAAGCACTCTCTGCAATGAAGAGTGTAGCAGAAACTGATGAGAATCTAATGCCATACATCATTACATCTGCCAAAGCCTTTGCTACTACTGGTGAAATTAGCAATACGTTTCGAGAAGTATTTGGTGAGTATCGCCCAAAAGAAGTCTTTTAGAAATTTTTTAATTTATTTCAGTATTGTTATACTGTGATTATTCCTTGTTTTACTAGATACTCTATTCCTGAAAGGAATGTAT
>JAMHKW010000016.1:19366-19663 GCA_028439805.1 Candidatus Nitrosopumilus sp.
CTGGAACTTGAATTATTTTTTCTTCTGTTTCTTGGAATTTTATGTTCGTATCTTTAACTTCTGAAACATTTGCTTCTACTGGAACATTGATAATTTTTTCAGAAATTAAAAATCCAATTCCTTCTGTGAATGTTTTATCATCAATTTGACCTTCTGACCACCACTTTGCATTACTTTTTACCCAATCTGGAACTGGTTCTTTTACAATCTCTTTGATTTCTTCTACTATTGGCTCTGATGGTTTTCCTATAATCAGTTATCTTGATAACACACATGATGATATCAGATTATTACATT
>JAMHKW010000017.1:0-681 GCA_028439805.1 Candidatus Nitrosopumilus sp.
TGACGAGGAATTCTCAAAAGAAGTTGGTTTAATGAAATCTGATTTGAACACACTTTTGCAAAGCTCTGATTACGTTTCAATACATGTTCCATTGTTAGATTCCACATATCATCTTCTTGATGCACAAAAAATGTCTACAATGAAAAACACTGCAAAAATTATCAACACCTCTAGAGGTGGTGTAGTTGATGAGGATGCTCTTTATGATGCACTTAAAAATGGTACTTTGGGTGGTGCTGCTTTGGATGTATTTGAAAAAGAACCTGCTATTGGAAACAAATTGGCAGAACTCGATAATGTAATTCTAACTCCTCATATTGGTGCTCAAACAAAAGAGGCCCAGTCTTTAGCTGCCAATGTAATTGGTGAGAAGATTATTCAGATACTGCGAGGCGTCATCTAGACTAATAGAATTTCTGCCTGAACTTTAAAAATAAGTAAAAAAGCTTGACTTGTACGTGATTAATTATCGTCTTATTCTTTTTAACACCCTTTCGGAGGTTATCAATCGTATTGAATAATAGCGGTATGGATAATCTCCAATCTGAAAGACTGAAACATTTTCCTAATGTTGATACTTTACTGAAAATTTCTCTTGGTTTGATCTTCTTTACAATAATCTCTTCTGCATTTGTATATGCTGATTCTATTTTTATAAATATTGAAGGAAATTCTTATGAT
>JAMHKW010000017.1:691-19216 GCA_028439805.1 Candidatus Nitrosopumilus sp.
CTTGAATATACTGGAACAGGAATGACTGTTTCTGGAATTGATGCTGACTTGGATTTTATTTCATTGCTTCTAACTGTTGATGTTACAGAGTCTACAGGAAATCTTCATATTGTATTGCCTAGACATGTTCTAGATTCTACTTATCAAGGAGCAGATGATGCTTTTATTATTTTAGTAGATGGTGATGAACCAAGCTTTACAGAATCTGAGACGGACTCTCAAAGTAGAACTTTAGATATTACATTACCTGCAGGAACTGAAGAAGTAGAAATTATTGGTTCTGTATTTAATTCTCCAATGGTTTCAGCTGAAGAGACAATGGAAGAAGAGACAATGGAAGAAGAGACAATGGAAGAAGAGACAATGGAAGAAGAGACAATGGAAGAAGAGACAATGGAAGAAGAGACAATGGAAGAAACAGAAATAGTTGACAGTACCCCAAAAACTCAATGTGGTCCTGGAACTGTTCTCAAAAATGGTGCTTGTGTATTAGATGAACGATGTGGTCCTGGAACTGTACTCAAAGATGGGGCATGTGTTGTTGAATCAGTCCCTCAATCTTCTGGAGCATCTGTAAATATAGTAGGTAAAGAAATGATTGTAGGAGTAGTTGCAGCATTTGTAGTTGCTATAGCAATTATAATTGTTCTAGGACTAATGGCTAAAGCTAGTAAAAGTAAAGACTAGTCACACGATAAATTTTCTGCATTCATTATTCTATCAAGTTCAAATCCTGAAATCTGAGTTGTTGTAGAATATGGAATTATTCCTAGAATAGGTGTGTCTGCATTGATTTGTATGATAAACTGATTAGGATCAAGTCTGATATTGCCACCATTAAACTCAAAATCAAATGTCATAAAGATATGTTGCGCTTCAGATATGTGTTCAGTTGTAAAAATCCCACTTTCTACTGCTGAAGAAAATGGATTGATTGTTAATGGTTGTACTGTGAATGAACCTAGATGATCTGTTTGATAAAATGATGCTATCTCAAATTTTTGTAAAGTAATCCAAAATGGCAATGTGTTGCAAAATTCAACTTCTCCTTGGTTTGACATTGCAAAGAAATTAAATTCTTCCGGATTATCCCATCTGTATTCTAATTGTTGTGCTCCAAGAACACTCAAACCAGAATAAGCAAATGGAATTATGATGATTACTATTGCAATTGTTGTGATGATTGAATGTTTATTCATATTTCATTTCCCTTTATTGAAGATGAAGAGATAATGTTTTCATCAATAAGATAATTTATAACTTGAGCAAAGTTTTTGTCTGAAATTATTCCCTGAACCCACCAATATCCTACATTTTTTACCCAATCTGGTATGTCTATTTTGTGAATGTTATCTTCATTAATTTCAAAATGTATATCAATTAATTTTATATCTACATATTTTTGAAATGCATCTATTAGATATCCATCTGAAATCCTATCATTGAGCCATTCTATCAAAAACTGTTTGATTGATTCTGGAATGCAAATATTATCTGAATCAATTAAATTAAATTCTGCTGTAAATTCTGAACCTGAATATTCTACATCTACAAAATATTTTCCAAGTGGAAATATGTCTTTTTCAAACGCAATTAATGATGGAATTGGATTTTGTAAATTTGTTATTTCAATTGGAATTGCACTACTTCCTTTACCTGATTCATCTCTAATGTGAATAATTGCAGGCTCTCCTGTAACTTCTGAAACCTCAATAATGTAAAATAACCTTTCACAATAACTGTATGTTGTTTTTTCCATTATGATGGAAACTGAGGATTCTGCATTAGCAGCTGGTAAAAATACAAAACTCATTGCTAAAATTATAGGCAAGATGACATTTCTTACTCTCATCTTTGATTTTTCCCACATTACTCAATAAAAACCACAAAGCAAATTTGAGAAATCTTTTTTAAGATCTTTAGGTAACATTATTTATCGAGTTTTTTGCGGAGACGCTCTTTGAGTGTGTGGCTAGTCCATCACTCGAAGAAGTTTTTATTGATTTGAATAAGGTATCATTAAAGTATCATTTAGGACCTAATTTTCTCGGTTAACCGTTATTAAAGGGGATTTTCCTATTTCCGATATGCCTAGCTATCAAGATCAGTCGTGGATCAGACTTTGGAAAGAAAATTCTCCTGAGATACGTGAGCGTGTAATTAAATGGCGTAAACAAACTGCAGTTACTCGTATTGATAAGCCAAGCAGATTACAAAGAGCCCGAAGATTAGGTTACAAGGCAAAACAAGGAATTGTTGTTATCCGAATGAGAGTCGGTACTGGTGGTATGAGAAAACAAAGACCTACTGGTGGAAGACGACCAAAACATCTCGGTGTTACAAGAATCAAGGCAGATGATAATATGAAGACTGTCGCAGAAAGACGTGTTCTTCAGAGATATCCAAACATGAAACTTTTAGGTTCTTACTATATCTATAAAGATGGAAAACACTATTGGTTTGAAGTTATCCTGGCAGACCCAATACATCCGAGAATTGTTCAAGATAAAGAATTAAACCAAAGAGTCTCTCAAACCGCATAAGTTGAAAATACTATTTCTAATTCCACTAGCGTTACTTTTTACAATGATCCCTGTGTATGGTCAATTATCCGATGCAACAGGATTAGTAAATAGACTAGATGTTCAAACAGGCGGTCATAGTTTTGAAGTTGAAACTGTAGCTAATTTTGATATCTATGATTTTGATTTTAATAGTAATGATAAGAAATTAACCCTCTACATTACTAGCGGCTTGGAAAATAATTTGGGTGAGGTAATAATGCCTAACAATCTCTTAGGGGGGAATTTTACTTTTTATCTCAATGATCAAGAATTTTTTCCAAAGATAAATTATAATGAAAAAATTTCTTTTATCACATTAAATTTTACAGGCTCTGGAGATAATACCTTGGATATTATTGGAACCACTTTTCTTGATGGATTAACGCAAAGAGATGAAATAGAACTTTCTCCTCCTGATTTAACTCCCTCAGTTGATTATGACTATGAATTAATCTATGTAATTATAGGAATTATCTTAATTGTCTGTGTAATAATTTTTGTAATTAAAAAGCGAAAATAAGATTTTACAATGATGGATAATTCCAAAATTGCATTAATTGGTGGGTTTGTAATAGTTGTTGCATTATCGATATCTCTTATTTTGCTAAGTTGATTTAATTTTCATTCAATAATTTTTGAATCATTGCCTCAACATGCCCTGCTTGTCCAAATGACACATCTCTGAGAACCCCTTTTCTGTCTACTAAAATGGTTGATGGTGTGCCTTGTAGAGCAAATTTTTCAAATGTTTCAGCTGAATATTCTTTTGATTTCATGTAATCTTTGACTTTTTGAATAATTTGATTTTTGTACTCTTCTGGTTGTGAGTCAAATTCAGGAATTTGTGGATAGATAAACTGCATAATTTTTTCTTGACTAATTTCTCCAGCAGTCTTTGTTAAATTATCCATTCCTAATGGAAATGGAATCTTGTAATGTAATTTGCTTCCATCTTGTAATTTTCCATACATTGAAAGTGCATTCTTTGTCTCTCCTACCACTTCACCTGTTTCTACAAGCATCTTCAAATTCTCTAATGTGTTTTTATCATAATCTTCAAACGCAGTTGCAATTCCTAACACTCGAACTCCATCATCTTTGTATTTGTTGTAGATTTCTATTGCTTCAGGAATTGCATTCATAAAACATCCTGGACAATTGACTTGAAAGACCTCTACTAAAACAATATGGTCTTTTTCTTGGTCAAAATTAGTTGGAGCTCCTTGTACCCATTCTGAAACTCCAAAATTTGGTGCTTTTTGGCCTATTACTACACTCACAAAACATTCTTGTATTTTTTCCATTAAATACATATCTGCATTATTTTTTTATTTTCTTTCGAGTAACCTAATATAGGCCACTGAAAATTCCAAAACAAATTGCAAGCAGTAACTGATGATAGATTAGCACTTTTTGCTGAAATGGAATCAAAATATGAGCAAAAAGATACAGAATATTTTGTCTCTTTGTTAGAGCATTCTGATTATGTAGTTAGAACTAGAGCCACATGTATTTTAGTTGATTTTGGTGGAGAGGATAAAGTTCCCTATATTGCTAAAGTTTTAAAAAATGATGACAATGAATTGGTGCGACATGAGGCTGCATTCTCATTAGGTCAAATGTGTTATTCTAGTACTATTCCTTTTCTATCTGATGCAACACTTCATGATCCAAGTATGTTTGTTCGACATGAGGCTGCAATTGCCTTAGGTGTAGTAGGTTCTAAAGATGCAAAAGAAACTCTGGAAAAGGCATTAAATGATCCTGACAAACCAGTCGTTGAATCAGCAGTTGTCGCATTATCTAATATTGAGTTTATGGAAAAGTTAAGTAAGAACGAAAAGTTTGCTAAATTAACAGGTGGATGAGATGAATTTTTCATATGGAGTTATAGTTGTAGTTGGTGTTTTAGTTGCAATTTCTTTAGGATTAATTGCTGCAGCTCCTAATGATATTATTGAACCAAGAATAACCTCTGATGACGAAAAACTAACTGTTTGTACGTTACAATGGGATCCAATGTGTGGGGTTGATGGTGAAACTTATGGTAATTTGTGTATGTTAGATGCTGCTGATGTTAAGCTAGATCATAAAGGTGAATGTATGGCTGTACAACCAGAAACTACTGATGCAATAGAAATTAAAGATACTATAACTGTATCAGAATCTCTACCAATTGCAGAAGAAGAACCAGAAACTACAGATGTAGTTGAAATTGAAGATACTGTAACTGTATCACAATCTGAGATGCCTGCTAAAGCATTACCGATAATTATTTCACTTCCTGAGGGGTCTGGAATTCCAGGCTGTGAGGAAACTAACGAATGTTTCATACCATACGAAGTTAGTGTAGCAGTTGGTACAACAGTAACTTGGAGTAATGATGATACTGCTGCACATACTGTAACTAGTGGAACTATTTCTTCAAGTGATGGATTATTTGATTCTAGTATATTCATGGCTGGTAAATCCTTTGAGTTTACATTTAATGATGCAGGCACTTATGATTATTTCTGCATGGTTCATCCTTGGATGACTGGAATTGTTCAAGTTAGTTAGATTGATGTAACTTTACTTCCTTGCTCAGATGACTCAAATTTGTAAATTTTCTCAACAGTTGAATCTTCAAAGATTTCTGCATCGTGTGTAATTATTAGAAATTGCATGGGTGTTTCTGAATTTGAAATATTGGATAACTGAGATAATACTCCTACCAGAGATTTCTTTCTTTCAGCATCAAGGTGAGTTGTAGGCTCATCAAGTATCATTAGATTAAGATTTGATGCCCCTAGAAGACTTGCCATACCTAATCGTAAAGCTAACGCCACACTAACTTTTTCTCCACCACTGAGAGATTCTAGTTCTAATACTTCATTTTTTGAATAACAAGTAATAGAAACATCTCTTGTTTTTTCTGATAATGAAACTCTCTGAATCTTTGTATTAAGTAGTGAAAGATATTCTGATGCTTTAGCTGAAATTGTGTTTAGTGCCCATGATCTTAGACTTGTTGCAACAGGTCCATCTCTACTAAAAATATTTGTTTGAATTTCACCAAGACTTGTTACATATTCTTTTACAATATTTAATTCTGAAATTGCATTTTGAATAACAATTATTTGCTCTTCCCCTTTGGAAATTTTTTCTAAAATTGCACCAATTTGTTGATCTATTTGAGAAAGATTGGTTTGTTTTTCAATAACTATTTTTTTCAGATTTAAAAATTCTTGTTCATCAAATCCACTAGTTTCTATTTCTAATTTTGAAATACTCTCAAAAATCATTTTTGCATGAGAGTCAATATGTGATATTTCTAATAAATTACCATTAACATCTAAAGGAATCCTCTGAACATTTTGTTTCTTTGTATTAACATCTTCTTGAATTTTCATTAATTCTTCTTTGTTATTAATTGAATAAGCTCTAAGTGTCGTCTCTGCATCACGTGCATTTTGTAATTTCTCTGAAAATTCCTTTCTTTTTTGATTATACACATTTTTTTCTTTTTCTTTTAAAGTAATTTTTTCTTTTAATACTATTATTTCATTTTTTAAATGCTCTTCTTGAAAAAGTGGATTTAGTTTCTCAACATTTGAATCACATACTGGACATTTGTTATCTTTTAGTTGAAGTTTTGATGCTAGCAATTGTTTTTCTTTTAATGATATGGTTTGACTAGTTAGTTCCTGAATTTTCTTTAAAGTATCTTCTATTGCCTGTTCAACTTTTTGAATTTTTGACTCTAAATCATCCTTCAAGCTAGCATGCTCAAAACAGCCCTCACAATCACGTATTTTACGCTCATTTTCATTAATTTCATGCTGAATTTCATGAATTGCTTCTTTTGCATATTCTAAAAGTTCCTTTTTTCTTAATTCTAGTTGATTGATTTTATCTATTTTTGGAGCTTCTGTCTCTACTTTTTTTCTTAGATCTTCAACTTCATTTTTTAATTTTTCTTGTTTTGACTTTAATTGATTTTTTTCAGGTACTGCATCGTTAATTTCTTTTTGGTATCTTTCTAAATCTCGTAAAAGAATTTCAATATGTGTATCATCATATCCAATTTCTTCTCTTATTTTTTCACGAAATTCTTTATTTACAATTTTCATTGATTCTGATGCAACATCAAGCTTGTCAATTCCTATAATTGCATTGAGTAACTCTTTGAATTCTTTTGGTTTTGCGTTAATAATTGCATTTAATTCTCCTTGTTGAACTATTGATGCTATTTTTAATTTTTCAAAATCAAGCCCAATAGTTTTTTCAATTTCATGAGTCATTGATTCTCCAAATTGTTTTCTTTCTCCTGCTGCTAATTCGACATGATCATCTCCAGTTGTTTCAGAAAATTTTGCAGCTAAACTTCCTTTACTATCTATTTTTCTTACTGCTTCATATTGTTTATCATTAATTGTGAATCCTATTTTTGCAAATCCTTGATTTGAACCACGTTTAATCAAACTTTTATTTGACTTTCTTGTATGTTGACCAAACAATGCAAATGTTACTGCATCAATTATACTAGATTTTCCTGCACCGTTATCCCCTACAAAAACTGTTACTCCATTTTCAAATTCTAGTTTTGTATCTGAATGTGATAGAAAATCCCCTAACTCTATTGATGTGATCATTGTTTTCTCTCCTTTTTGAATTTTTCAAAATTCTCAACAATTATTTGTGATGCTTCTTTGATTTCTCCTGTTGCTAATACTGGAAGTAATTCTTTTATTGCAAAATTTGCAGATACTTCAGATCCCAAGGCATCAACTGATAGTCTGAACATTTCATCATCAATGACATTTGGTCTATCTAGAAATATTGATGAATCAGAAATTTGCTTTGTACTAATTCTCCAAAAACATCTAAGAACTGATGAATTTAGTCTTGCAATTTGTGCCTGAATGTGGTCTGTTTCTATGTTTTCCCCTTGTATTTTTATCTCTACGATTGGGGGTTTTCTAGAATTAATTATTTTTTCAGAAATTTCATCAATTGTTTTTGATAACTCTTGATATTCTGTTTTAAATGAAAACTGAGGTCTGGTATCTACTTCAATCCAGTTAGGTAATGCTTCATTTCCAGAAATATCAACTTCAAAGAATCCTTTCTTTGTTTCTTTAATTCCTTCACTTGTTGTTAATTCTGTAGAACCCGGATATGCTATTGGCCCATTTAGATGATTAAACTGTTTGATATCTTTATCGTGAAGATGCCCCATTGCATAATATGTAAAACTTTTTGGCAAATCTGTTGATTGTATTTCTCCTGCAAACTTGTTGAATTCTGTAATTCCTTGATGTAACACTAAAATTTTATGTCCAGAATGTTTTTTTGCAATTTCATCTATTTCTGCAAACTTTTTTTCATATTGCGGAATCTCTGGTTTTCTAATTTTATCAAATCCTGCAATTAATACTCCTTTGTATTCAAATGGAATTCCTTGACCAATATATTTTGAAAATTCTAAATTATGATATACATATGGTATTGGTGTTGTTCTAATTCTACTAATATCATGTTCTCCTAAAATAAAAAATGAATCAATGCTATTTTGTTTTAATCGCTTTAATCCATTGGCCATTTGAATAATTGCAGTCCCATTTGGATTTGGCACATGAAAAATATCTCCTGCAAATATTACAAAATCTACATGATCTTTTATTGATGTATCAATTGCTTGGTTAAACGTATCATAAACATCTTGTGCACGTTCCTCTGAACCATACTGCACTAATCCTAAATGTGTGTCTGAAATATGAGAAAATAACATTAGTCTAATAACAAATCTTTTTGAACAAGTCCTTGTGTTGATTCTATTGCAACTTCTTTCATCTTATCTGCATTTGCCCAAGCATTAATTGCACTTTGGTCTGCCCCCATTATCTTTTCTTTTACTTCTTCAACATGTACTAATGATGGCAGATTTGTCCACTGTCCGACTAGAACTGCATCTCCTACGTTAAGTGAAGTTAATTGTGCAATCAATTCACGACTGGTGGACTCTGTTGCTGAGGCTATTTGTCGTTGGTCATCTTCTTGAATGATCTTCATTATTGCAAATGAGCCTAATTGGCTGAGTACATTGAGATCTACACTTCTTGGTCTTTGTGATACGATTCCTAGACCTAATCCAAACTTTCTTCCTTCCCTTGCGATTTTTGCAGCCCAGTATTTTGCAGCAGTATCATGATCTTTTGGAATGAACACATGTGCTTCTTCTATGATGACAAATATTGGTGAATTAAATTGATAATTTCTCTCTCTTTTGCTTCTTCCATGTCTTGCAATACTGGCATCCTTTCTATCTTTTAGTAACTGTTGCAAGTAAAATGCAACTGCAACATTGGCTTGTTTTTCTGATAATTCTGAAATGTTAAGAATATTTGTACGCCCCTCTTTAATGAAACTTATTGGATCTCCCATATCTGGATCTAAAATATCTTCAAATCTTCTTTGAGATTCTTCTATGATATCTTGAACTCTATATGCTGATGTTCGAATCTCTTTTAGTTTTTTATCATCTGAATTTACAATAAAATCTACTTCATTTTCTAATTTACTCCAAAACTCTTTTGATTCCTTAACTTGTTTTGTAAATGCCATTCTTAAAACACGTTGTTGAACATTTGCACCATCTCTAATTTCTAAAACTTCTGATAATTGATCAGCATCTAAAAGTCTTGGATTAATTTTTGCATCAATTACATTAATTCGTGGAATATTCAATAATGTATAGTCATTATGGTAATCAAAAATTATTACAGTGCCCTTTAGTTTTGAAATTTGTTTTGTAACTAGTGAAACAAGATTACTTTTTCCCATTCCTGTCATTGCTAAAATTCCCAAGTGTCTTGAAACAATTTTATCCAAATTTATTTTGGCGTCAATTGTTTTATTTCGTAAAAGACTTCCAATCTTTACCCATCCATCATTATTTGGACTGAAAATTTCTTCTAGGTCTTGTTTGCTTGGTTGAGTTATTTCCGTGCCTGGAATTGGTGGAATTGCAGGTATGATTGATTTTCCTTTTCTCAAATTTTCTAAAAATCCTAAAATTCCAATATGTGCTGTAAATGTTTTATCTCTTCTATTGAGTTCAGCAATTTCAGTGCTTTCTACTGCCTCATCAAAATTTCTAACATCAGTAAAAGCAGCACTTGATACTGAAGATCTTTCAACTAGTCCAAGAATTTCTCCTTCATCTGAACCTATTTTGATGTATTCTCCTACTGATAGAGCTCTTGACGTGATTGCTGTGACAAATGTGGGTTTTGACTCTCCAATTACAAAACCTAAACTCAACCTAATACCTCGCGTGAACCTATTTCATTACTTAATCCTAACAAACTAACCATTTTTGCAAGTTCTTTATCCGATATTTTACAGTTATTATGTGCAAGCTTTAGTGCATGTGGGTATCCACCAACACTTGTTTTGTATAATTTGTTCATAACTGATCTAATTTCACCTTCATCATGTTGATTTCCTAGAAATTCTAGTTTGATTATGGGCGTAGAGTCACTTAATCTTACAAATGTTGAAGAAATGATTTTATCTGCACCATATTTCTTTTCTACAAAAATTTTACTAAATCCTGGACCATTTGTAACATGGTTATAATAAAAAATATCTCCAGCAAGAGAACCTAAACTTTCAAATTGTTTCTTTGTATTTGATGTCTTTGCAATAAATATCACATTATCTTTTTTCTTCATTATTCTTACAATCATTGAACTTAGCGCTGCTTGTCTTGTCATTAATTGAGAATGCAATGAACCATCCATCAATACTAAATCAACTTGGTCTATAGTTTTTTCACATGCATCAATTTCCATTTTACTTGCTATATTTGAAATGTCGTCTGCAGAACCTAACCCTGAATTGTGTAAATCTACTAAAATCTCACCGTCCGATTTGACTGAAACTGCTGTTGTTGCCCAAAGTTCAATTCCTTGAAATTTAGTATTGTTAAAACTACTATCAATTCCTGCTGTTGTCACTTCTTCTTTTCTTGGTGTGAATTCTATCCAATTCTCTCTTGCTTTTTGTAAAATTTGCTCAAATTTGGGGCCCTTGAGGATAGACAACATTTTATCTCTATTGATGATGGCATCCTTGTATACTGTATTGAGCACAATGATACTTCATTGGTTTGAATAAAATCTTTAGGTTATGCTGAACTTTGACAAAACTGATCCATCAAAACCACCATCTCAGAAAGTTCTACCTGGGGAGTATTCAGACTAGAATTAATTAAGAGACTATTTCTAATATTGCTGAATGAAAAAAATTGGACTGTTAGGTTGTGGTGCAATAGGTACTCAAATTGCGCTTGCAATTGATTCAGGGAAAATTCCTGCAATCCTGACTCATGTTTATGACAGTTCAAAAGATGCTGCCATAGAACTAGTTTCAAAATTAAATACTAAACCTGAAATTGTTGAAAATTCACATCTGTTATCCTCCCATCCAGTAAATATTGTAGTTGAAGCTGCTTCTCAAGATGCTGTTAGAGATATCTCATTGAGTGTTTTACAAAATAAACGTGATTTAATGATAATGAGTGTTGGTGCACTACTTGATGAATCTATTTATGATATTTTATCTGATGCGTGTAAAGATTTTAAAAAAACAATTTATCTCCCATCTGGTGCAATTGGTGGTTTAGATGCAATAAAATCAATTAAAGATGAATTAGAATCATTATCTATTACTACTACAAAACATCCTCGTTCTCTTAAAGGCGCAAAGTTTTTTGAAAATTCTGACATTAATTTAGATGTAATTACTTCTTCCACTACAATCTTTGAAGGTACTGCAAAAGAGGCCGTCTCTTTATTTCCTGCAAACATCAATGTTGCAGCATTACTATCTTTATCGGGAATCGGCAGTGAAAAAACCAGTGTAAATATTATTGCTGATCCCAACACCGACAAAAATACTCATCATATTGTAGCTACAGGAAAATTTGGAAAGATGACTTTTACAATTGAAAATCTTCCAGATATTAATAATCCAAAAACAAGTAGGTTGGCAACTCTATCTGCAATTGAAACCCTGAGAAAATATTGCTCAGATGATATTCAGATTGGTACCTAATATGGCAATAATTGCCACATTTGATAGCTTTTTAGAAAATTATAGACTGTTTCCTATTCTTTAAATCCCAACTACCTCAATTTTTTATGACTTATGCTAGTACAACAGACTTCAGAACTCAAAGATGAGATTTTAAGACTCAAGAAAGAAAAAGATGTGGTAATTTTAGCACACAATTATCAAATTCCTGATGTGCAAGATGTAGCTGATTTTACAGGAGATTCTTTGGGTCTATCAAGGCAAGCAGCTAAAGTTAAACAAAAAACAATTCTATTTTGTGGTGTAAATTTTATGGCAGAAACTGCAGCAATTATCTGTCCTGAAAAAAAGGTATTACTTCCAGATTTAGATGCTGGTTGTTCACTATCTGATTCTATCACTGTTGATGAATTACAAAACTGGAAAAAACAACATCCTAATGCTATTACTGTAGGATATGTTAACACAACTGCAGAAATTAAAGCAGAACTTGATTATTGTTGTACCTCTTCTAATGCTGTAAATGTTGTAAAAGCAATACCTGAAGATAAAGAAATTTTGTTTTTACCTGATATGTTTCTTGGATCTTATGTTGCAAAAATGACTGGAAGAAAAAATATGCATATTTGGGCTGGTGAATGTCATGTTCATGCAGGAATCACTCCTGAAGATATTAATAAAAAATTAGATTCAATAAAAGATGCTGAATTTGTTATCCATCCTGAATGTAGTTGTACTACTCCAATGATGTATGATGTTGCAGATGGTAGTTTTGATGATAAAAAAGTTTCAATACTTTCAACTGAAGGAATGCTAAAACATGTTAATGCATCAAAATCAAAAAACTTTGTTGTTGCTACTGAAACTGGAATTTTATATAAAATGAGACAACAAAATCCTAGTAAAACATTCATTGCTGCATCTGATAAAGCTGAATGTCAATACATGAAGATGATTAC
The DNA here is from genome assembly GCA_028439805.1 of Candidatus Nitrosopumilus sp. Taxonomy (GTDB): domain Archaea; phylum Thermoproteota; class Nitrososphaeria; order Nitrososphaerales; family Nitrosopumilaceae; genus Nitrosopumilus. The sequence continues at coordinate 13,296 of JAMHKW010000017.1, forward strand.
ACTTGAAAAAGTATATGATACTTTGATTAACGAAAAAAATATTGTTACTGTTCCTAAAGAAATTGCTAACAAGGCTCGTTTAGCAATTAATAGAATGCTTGAAATTCAATAAATTACGTGATTACTTTGGTTGGATTATTTAGTAGAGCCCCAAAAGATCCTAATCAAAAAATTAATGCTGAAAAATTTAAAGAATTCAAAAAACTTGCTAAACAAAAAAAGTATACTGAAGCTCTAAAATCAGGCACAGAATATTTAAAAAAAGTACCCAATAATCATGATGCTCTGTTTACTGTAGGTGGAATTTATTATCTAAAAAACAAGTACAAAACTGCAATTTCCTACTTTGATAGAGCACTTGAAATTGGCTCTTATGATATTGATGTTCTACTTTTGAAGGCATACTCACATCAGAAATTAGCAGAAAATAAACGAGCAATCCAATGCTGTGAGAAAATTCGAGAAGTTGATCCAAAAAATAAATCTGTATCTGAATTATTGGACCAATTAAATTCTTAAATTTCTAAACTCATGTCAATTCCTTTAACAGAATTTGTAATACTGCCTACTGAAATAATATCCACTCCAGTATTGCCATACTTGGATATGTTCTTAGAGTTTATCCCTCCTGATGCTTCAAGCATCACTTTACTTCGTAATTTCTGATTCTTGAGAGCATTAACTGTCTTTTTGATTTGAGATGGAGAAAAATTATCTAACATGATTATTGTTGCCCCTTCTTTTGCAGCTAGAATTGCATCTGATGTATTTTCAACTTCTACCTCAAATTTCTTATGTTTTCTCTTTGCTTTTTTAATTATAGATGCTAATGAATTCTCTACTGCAATGTGATTATCTTTAATCATTATCATTTCATCTAACCTAAGTCTATGTTTTTCACCTCCTCCTATCTCTACTGCTTCTTTGTCAAAATATCGAAGACCAGGAGCAGTCTTTCTTGTTGCATATACTTTAGTTTTATTTGGAATTTTTTTTACAAGTTCATTTGTTTGAGTTGCAATGCCGCTCATTCTTGTAAGAAGATTTAGTGCAGTTCTCTCACATGCCAAAATCTTTCTTGCATCTCCTGTGATTGTCATTATAGTCTGATTTGGTTTAATTTTTGAACCATCTTTTTTTAAAATTTTGGCATTACATCCTTTGAGTTTGAAGATTTCTTTTGTGTGTGTAGTGCCTGCAACAATACCATTTTCTCTTGAAATAATCCTAACTGAAACTTTTTTCTTGGGTAAAAGATTACTTGTAATGTCTCCTTTTCCTATATCTTCAGTAAGAAACTGTGATAATTGTTTTTTAGAATTAAATGACAACATAATGATCAAATAACAATGTAATTTTAAAGATTTAGAAATATTTTATGTTACTTTGATGGCATACTTGCCTTTTTGAGTAATGCCTAAAGTTTTTGAAATTTCTGAATTTGTTGGATCAACTACAAGTACAATTCCATTCCAATCTGGTGTTAAATCTGATGATTTACAAACTGGACAAACTTTTCCTGTTGTTACAAATTTGCATTTTCGACATGCCATTTCTCGTGCCATCTTAACTTGCCTCTACTTTAGCTTCTTTTGGTGGTTCTTCTGTACCACTACTGGATTTTTTAATCTCTTCTGCAATCCATTCATCTGCACCAAGGAATGGTTGTCTACATGTAATTCCAATTTTACCCATTGAAGCAGCTTTTCCTAATGAAACTGCAGTGATCCTTGCACGAAGTGTAGAACCAACTTTAAGTGTTCTTCCACTTTGATTAGCTAAAATCATTCCAGATTTTACGTCACTCTTAAGATAATCATCCATTACTTGTGACAAGTGAAGTAATGCATCAGTTGGACCAATTCTTACAAATGCACCAAAGTCTGTAATGTCGACAATTTCTCCTAGAACAATTTCTTGTAGTTTTGGATAGAATGTTAATACTTCGAATTCAACTTTATGGAATGTTCCTCCATCTCCTGCAATCATCTTTCCCATCTCGTCAACTTTAGCATCTAAAATCATAATGATATATCCTAAATCTGCACTAATCATACTCTCGTACTTTTCTTTGAGAATGTTCATTCCTGCCTTTTTGAGTGTGGTTCCAAACAAGCTTGGAGGAATCCTAACAACATCAACTAGGGTAGATATAGAAAACAACTGTTCTGTGTTTTTTGAATTTCAATTTATGAATCTTTGGGTGATTTGGGCTTTAATTCCTAAAGATTTTGTTAATTCTTCAAGTAATCATCAATTTTTTTTGTTCTCTGACTTATGTTTAAATAATGTAGGAGAACTTTTTGACGCAATGGTTGGAATCGATCAAGTACTTGAAAAACTAAGTACCGTCATTGATCCTGATTTGAAAAAAGATATTGTATCAATGGGCATGATAAAAAATCTAGAGCTTAATGATGGCAATCTGAAATTTACCTTAGAATTAACAACTCCAGCATGTCCTTTCAATGAAGAAATTGAGGAAGATGTTAGAAAAGCAATTGCTGAACTCTCTGACTTGAAAAATTTTGATATGAGTGTAACTGCTAAAGTTATGGAAGGCCGTTCACTTGATGCTGATACTGGAATGGCCACTGTCAAAAATATTATTGGTGTTGCAAGTGGAAAAGGTGGTGTTGGAAAATCCACTGTTTCATTGAATTTAGCTTTGGCATTATCTCAAACAGGTGCTAAAGTTGGATTATTAGATGCTGATATCTACGGTCCTAGTATTCCATTGATGCTTGGAATGAAAGATGGCTCCATGGAAGTTGAGGATAATAAACTTCAACCTGCAGAATCTAACGGATTAAAGGTTGTATCTTTTGGTTTCTTTGCAGACCAATCCAATCAAGCCGCAATTTATCGTGGTCCGATCATATCTGGAATCTTGAAACAATTTCTAGTTGACACTAATTGGTCTGATTTAGATTATCTTATTGTAGATCTTCCTCCAGGTACTGGTGATATTCCATTAACACTTGCACAAACAATTCCAATTACTGGAATTCTTGTTGTTACAACTCCACAAGACGTTGCAAGTCATGTTGCAGTTAAAGCAGTTTCAATGTTTGAAAAACTAAATGTTCCAATTATTGGAGTTGTTGAAAACATGAGTCACTTTATTTGTACAAACTGCGATGAAAAACACTATATCTTTGGCGAAGGTGGTGCAAAGAAAATAAGTGAACAATTCAACATGCCTTTCTTAGGTGAAATCCCATTAAACGGTGGAATCATGTCGGGTTCTGATTTAGGTAAACCCATCATGATTACAAATCCTGATTCTCCAAGTGCAATTGCTTTTAGAACAAGTGCAAAAAATATTGCAGCGCAATGTAGTATTCTTGCAGCAAAATTACAAGATGAAATGGAATCTGAAAGCTCTGATAAAGAACCTGCACCAGAGGCAAGCACTAACTAGTCTCGATTCCTGTGAAATTACCTGATTCTCTAAGAGACCAATTGAAAATTCCTTTAGGAATACTCTTACCTGACAGTCAGGTTGATAAAATAAATATCAAAAAATATCTCTCAGAAAACCCCTATGTAATTACAGTGGGTGATAGAACAACTGAAAAGATGATTGAATTTGGATTGATTCCTTCTCTGCAAATTATTGATAGCCAAGAGAAGAGAGTAAAAAGAGAACCTCCAAAACTAGCAAATGCCATTGAATTAACTGTAGATAATCCTGCTGCAGAAATTACTCCTCAAAGTATTGCGATTATTAAAAAGGCCTTTACTATGCAACCTCCAGTAAGACTCAATGTTAATGGTGAAGAGGATCTTTTAGTGATACCTGCTTGCATTCATGCACCTGAAAACTCTGTTGTTTTGTATGGTCAACCAAACGAAGGGTTAGTTTTAGTCAAAATTACTCCAGAAATTAGAAGTAAAACACAAACACTACTTGATTTAATGGAATAATCGGGGTGTGATGAGACGGTGGCTGTATGATTAATGATTACTCTACTAAAACCTCTGACCCTATTAATTCATAATTTTGAAGAATCAAAATACACCAATTATCTTACAACAATTGACATGTCCTGATAAACGCAGATTACATAATGCTTCTATGTGAAGCTAGATCCTGACCTTAAATTGCAAGTTTTAGAAAAAGTTGGAATTTACTCAAATAGATTTTCTATCTCTGAACCTAAACTTTTGTTTGTTACAAAAGAGGTACTTGACATGCCTCGTGAAATAACAGAAGGATGTAGGACATCTGCCTACAAATATTATGGTGTGTCTTACCTACAACATAATCTAGTCTTTATTAATATCCGAAAAATCCCTGATGAGAAGACACTTGAAAACACAATAGTTCATGAATTGATCCATATGAGATTTCCATATTTAGCTCATGGCAAAAGATTCAACAAATTAGTAAGGCAAGGACTTAGAGGAAAAACATTTTTGCCATATCAAAAAAGAAGTAAAGTTACTATTTGATTTATATTTCCCAGAATTAGGCAAGCAGAGTATAACATGGAAATTCCAGAGATTCTGCCTTTTGTTGCAGGAATTGCATCATTTTTAGTCGCTGGAGGATTGGTTGCATGGATTACAAAACAACCTTCAGGAACAAAAGAGATGATGGATATTTCAAATGCAGTCAAAGAAGGTGCTGCAGCATTTCTAAAACGAGAAATGATGATTATTGTTCCAGTTGCTATAGCCTTATCGTTAATTATTGGTGCGTTTCTTCAACCCTCAAATGGAATCGCATTTGCTGTTGGTGCAGCACTTTCTGCAGTTGCAGGAATTATTTCATTAAAAATTACAGTAAAAGCAGCAGTTAGAGCTGCAAATTTGAGTGGTAGTGGATTAGGAAAAACATTTGCTATGGCCTTTAGAGGTGGTGCTACAGTTGGACTTGCAGTTCCTGCAATGGCTTTATTGGCAATTACTGGTCTTTATTTGATTTATCCAGATCCAATTACAATAGCCGGAGTTGGAATTGGCGCAAGTCTAATTGCTTTATTCATTAGAATTGGTGGTGGAATTTTTACAAAGGCTGCAGATATGGGCGCTGATTTGGTAGGTAAAGTTGAAGTAAATATCCCTGAAGATGATCCTAGAAATCCTGCAACTATTGCAGATAACGTAGGCGATAACGTTGGTGATGCAGCAGGAATGGGCTCTGATGTTTATGAATCTTATATTGTTACAGTACTTGCAGCATTATTAATTGCAGCATTAATTGGTGCGCCAAACTTTTTCCTTTATCCAATTCTCATTGGTTCTTCTGGAATGATTGCATCAATTATTGGTGTTGTAATAGTTGGCTCTAAGAATATTACAGATGTTATGAAACCTCTTAATCGTTCATTTTATGTTTCAGCAATTATTGCAATTGGATTAAACTATGTATTTATCACACAATTTATTGACACGTCTCCTGCAGCATATGCTTTGTTTGGAAGTACAGTGATTGGTGTTATTTTAGTTCCTGTGATTCAAAAAATTACTGATTACTATACAAGTTACAAAAAAGGTCCTGTGAAAGAAATTGCAGACTCTGCAAAATGGGGATATGCATCATTGACATTAATGGGAATTATCAAAGGCATGCAATCAACAGGACCATTTATGATTTCATTAGTTGTTGCAATCATTGTATCTTATAGCATTGCATCTGCTGCAGCTCCTGAAGGTGCAGATCCGGTACTCTATGGAATCTTTGGAACAGCTTTGACTGCTATGGCAATGTTGAGTCTTGCAGGAATTGTTCTAAGTATTGATGCATTTGGTCCAATTGCAGATAATGCAGGTGGAATTGTTGAGATGACTGGAATGGGTGAAGAAAATCGCAAAGTTACAGATGAGATTGATGCAGTTGGAAATACAACTAAAGCAGTAACCAAAGGATTTGCCATTGCTAGTGCTGCATTAGCTGCTCTAGCCATGATTCA
>JAMHKW010000018.1:0-19116 GCA_028439805.1 Candidatus Nitrosopumilus sp.
GCAAATTTCCAAAAGAATATGCATAGCAGTAAAATGGTGTATGGTAAAAGTGAGGAATGCAACTCCATTCTATTGCAAAGTCATCAGATATATCCACTGAATTTCCAAACTGTTCTTTTAGATTTTGCAGATATGTCTTTGATAATTCATCAACTGTAGTTCCATTCCCAATTTGTTTATGGGCATCTACTTCAAAGATTGTAAAAAATGATTGTCTAAGAATTGTTGCATATAGGTCATCGATTTTTTCTGATAACATTACTTTCTTTTCATTATCTGAAATTTTATCTGATAAATTATCATACAGTAACAATTCTGAAAAAGTTGATGCAGTTTCAGCTAGTGGTAGTGGGGCATCTTGAACTAGAATTGATCTGTCTTGTGCTGCCTGACTATGTACTGCATGCCCTAATTCGTGTGCCAAAGTAAAGACATCCCTTGACTTTCCTGTAAAGTTGACTAACACAAATGGTGTTATTTTTGGAGTCAAAGTACTGCAAAATGCGCCATCTCTTTTTCCTGGTCTTATTGATGAATCAATGTGATTCTCATTGAATACTTTTCTTGCAAATTCTTCTAGTGTGCTGCTGAACTTTCCAAGTGATTCAAAGACTAGTTTTACTGATTTGTTGTATGTGTAATTTTTTTCTTTAATGTTGGCTGTAGCTGGTGCATAAATATCATATCTTCTTAATTTTTTCATTTTTAGCATTTTTGCTTTTTGTGAAAAGAATTTTTGAAATACTGGTGAATTTTTTCTACATACTGCTAATAATGATTCTATAGTTTTATCATCTACATCGTTTCCAATGTTTCTCATTCCAATTGGGCTCTTGTATCCTCTAATCTCTATTCCTTCATCTCTCCAATTAAGAACAATATTCTGATAAATCTCGCCTGTAACTCCCTTATTTTGGGTATATTTTGAAAGCATAGTTTTGTAAGCAGTCTCGCGAATCTTGGGATTTGTACTTCGGACATAATTTGTAAGCTCCTCTCTTGTCATTATTTTTGTTTTATTTCCTAATTTCATTTTGTATTCATAGGCGTTTGTTATCTTGTCATACAGTTTTACAAGTGCAGATATTCCTGTGACATCTAATGTGTTGATGATTTTCTCTTCAGGTTCACTGAGTGCATATTTTGCAAATAGTCTTTTATGTGATAGATATTCTATTAACTCTCCTGCATCTTTCATGAGTCGTTTTGCATTTTTTTCATCTACTTGTATCTTCCACCATAAATCAAAAAATAGAATTTTGTTTGAAATCTCTGATCCTAATTTTGAAATCTTTGTAACTAAAGATGTTGCCTCATCTGATTGTGTATCTGATGCATACGATAATGATGCATATCCGCCAACTTTACTCATCTTTTCTGATATTTCTTCAACTTGCTGCAAAATATCCATAAACTTCTTTGATGACATTTGAGGGCTTAGGTTTGATTTTATTTTTTCAAATCTCTTTGCTTGTTTTTCTAATTCTTGGACTTGCTTTTGGAATGCTGGACTCTTTGGATTCTTTGCCAGCTCTGACAGGTTCCATTTTCCAAGTTGATATTCTGTCATGAAAATTCTTATTTTCTAACTATTAAAAAACGAATGCATGTTTTAATGGCTGATGCATTGGTTTTTTTACGAAAGAAAAAATAGAAATATGTGAAAAATAATCTAGAATCTTCTGAAATCTCATCTTCTGAATGGTTATCTCTGAATCGATTTCTTTACGAGGTAAAGCAAATTGACTCTGCGTGTGTATCTGTGTATTATCCATATGGTAAGGGACAAGAAACCATATACTTACTACAGGAAACAAAAAGGAATGAATCCTTTGAAAAAATAGAGTCAAAAATTGAACAAAGAATCACCAAGCTTAAAGACAATCCAATCTCTGTAGGCAAGTTTGCAAAAACTCTGTGTATTTTTGGATGGATAAAAAATGGCAAAGTAAATATCAAAGAAATTGGAACTTCAAAAAAACTTCCATACATCTACATGGCAACCAAAAAACCATTCATCAAACCATTCAATGATATTTTGAAAACCAATTATGATATTTTGTTAGTGACACTTGATCAAAAATCTGCAAGAATTCAGAAATTTCACGGGAGTCAGATAGTACAAGAATCTAAACTTCGAATTGACCTACAGGGAAGACACAGAAAGGGAGGGCAGAGTCAGGGAAGATTCCTAAGGGCAAGACAAACTAAGATTCATGTTTTCTTTAAGAAAGTTGCAAATAAAGTCAAAGAGATGGATTCAAATTCTGAGTTAATATTGTTAGGTGGAATTGGTCCTGCAAAAACAGAATTTTATGACGAACTTGATTCAGAATTGGTAAAAAAATGTAGATTTGTAGATACTTTGTCTTTTTCCACTCTGAGAAATGATATTGAAAAGAAAATAATCCATCATTTGTACAAACATAGAAAAAAACATGTTACAGAAATTATTGAAAAATATGAAAATCTAGTTAAAGAAGGGCTTACTGCAAAAAGAAATGATGTAATTTTCAAAGCATTGGAAATTGGAGCAGTAGATACGCTAATTGTTTCAGCGAATTATCATTCTGATTCTCAATTCAAAAAAATAATGAAAATGTTGGAGATTGCAAAAAATACATCATCTAAAATAGAGTTTGCAGTTTCTCCAAAAATTATTAAAAAACTAGAAATTGATAACTCTGTTTTAGCAATACTTCGATATAGAATAAGATAGTTTCAAATCACCTGATACTTGTTCTACATGAAACCATGAAAATCATGGTTTAACATATTTTATGAATATTGGCATTCACTGCCATTCATTACCATTCATTACCAATAGTATATATAGTGGTGGTTGGAATCTTAAACCATGAGTACACAATCACAAGCAAGCAAGAGCACTCAAACTCATGCAAGCAATGTATATTCAATGTACACGCAAAATGTTCAAAAATATTTTGAAAATATCTCAAAAATCACCCCACAGTATTTTCAAGCTATTACACAATTGCAAGAAGAATGTATGAAAACATGTGAGAAAACAATCAATGCTGCAGTATCTGTACAGCAAGAATTTGCAAAAAAATCAGGCATTTCAACTGAAATTCCAGATGATGCAAAAACTGCAATCGTAGATACCAACAAGCAAATTGTTCAAGCAACCACATTAGGCAATCAATTGACAAAAACTACAATTGATGCAACCGTACAAAACATCAGAACCTTCGGCGATAACATTAACGCATTTGTAGAATTGAATCGAAATATTATCCAGTCATGGGTAAATCCATTCACACTAAAAAACTAGTGTGATTATTTTTCTTTTTTTATCTAAAACCTACACAAGGTTACGCACCAGTACAATCTCTCAGATCACAATTCATATCCCAGTTTTTAAAAAACTACGAATTTTCCTTGCTTTTCTGACTTGATAGGCACATTTGCAATACTGTCAAAAAAATCAATAGTATTCTTTGTGCAGATAACACCACTTCCAAATATCTCCTGGAATTGCCTTCATTATCGGATGTCCTGTTTGCTCAAAATGTCTTGTTGCATGTTTGCCAATTGATGAATCACAACAACCTACATGTCCACATGTTAGACACATTCTGATGGCTACTACTGGTAGATGCTCTACTTCACATTCTTGACAACTCTTTGTGTTTGGTAAAATTCCATCTTTTTCTTGTGAAAAATGATTACACTGTTTTGACATGTTTAATATTTTTTCAAAGTGTCTTTGTATCTTTTAATTGATTCAATAATGATTGTTTTAGCTTCTTTGGCTGATTTCCAACCTATAATTTCTACTTTCTTTCCCTCTAGGTCTTTGTATACTTGGAAAAAGTGAGCAATTTCAGAGCGATAATGATCTTCTAAATTTTCAATGTCTACTGTATGTAAATATCTTGGATCATTTATTGCCACACAAATAATTTTGTCATCTAATTTTCCATCATCTTTCATTTGTAGTAATCCTATTGGTCTTGCCTCAATGAGAATTCCAGGATACGTTGGGTTGGTAACTAAAACTAGTGCATCAAGTGGGTCTCCATCATCAGATAACGTTTGAGGAACTAGTCCATAATCTCCTGGATAATGAAATGGTGAAAATAATACTCTGTCTAATTTTATCATATTGTGTTTTTTGTCATACTCGTATTTGTTCATCGAGCCTTTTGGAATCTCTACAATTACATTGATAATTTCAGGAATATCTGCCCCTGATTCAATATCATGCCAAAAGTTCTTACTCATTTTCTAGTTCTTTAGTCATTTGGTATATGAATTCTGTGTAAATTTATACAAAATATTTTATGCTTTTTTGCAATGATTAATTGTTGGCAAAACAAAGAGAAAAAGGAACGCCTTACTAATTATGCTAGAGCATTAGTGTTTGGAACTACTTTGAAGATTTTAACTGTGTAATCTCCTTGAAATATGTCAGTTACTTCTCCAGTGTTTGCATCAACATTTCTTATTCTGAATTTGTATTCATAAGAGCCATCTCCCTTAGCATCGACTTGTGCAAAATGTACTGGATCTTCTCCTTTGAAGAATTGAATAATTATTGGGTATCTTTCAGCGACTTCATCTGCTCCGCCTCTAACTGAGCCCCATGGAAGTACATTATCATCTGGAATACTCATTGTAGTGATAGTTTTTTCTAAACTAGTTTTTTCATCAATTGGAGTAGTGGTGGTTTGGTATTGTACTGCAGAAACATTTCCTGGAATCATCATAATTACTGCAACTACCATTACTGATGCTATCAAAAATATGCTTGATTTTGTATTCATCTTTATTCTTTTTTCTCAAGTCCTTTAAAAAATTTGTTACTAATTCATACTATGGTAGTTCTTCTTCTAAATCACAGCAAGCCTTGTGAACCCATTTTTCATTAGAATTCTTTAAGATCTCTTTTCCTGTCTTGATTACGTCTCCGCATTCTACGCATTTCCCATTAAATCTAGATTTCATAGATTCTCTAAAATATTATCTAATTTTAACTAGCTACAATCATCTTCTAATATTTCACTACAATCCGTGTCAAGTATGCCTAAATGATACAGAATGCTATACCTTGATGTCATTTTTCATAACACCTATTCTGAATGTTTTTGTTATTCAATATGTAATATACCATTCATTCAGTATTAGGCACTGTGGAATTTTATTTGATAATTCATTACCATTTTGGTAATTTGTATAAAAAAGTCATTACTCTAAAACACACGAGTTACTAATCTCATCGAAGACTGTTCCTGCACCACATTTTGAATTATTACTATCTGATGTTACACTACTTTCTAAAACACATGAATTAGTGTCATCATCGAAGACTGTTCCTGCACCACATTTTGAATTATTCCCAGTTGGTTCTACCTGTTTACTTGAATCTTTGGGGTCTACTTTTTCTGCAGTATCTACTTTTTTCTCAAATGCGCCATCGAATACTCCTTGGCTATATCCTGCTCCTAATATTATCAAAATTAAAATTGGAATGCCAATTATTATGGGGGTCTTCAAGCCAATTGGGTTTCTTTGATTGTGCGTTTTGATTGGTTTTTTACTTGGCTGTGGTTCTGTGCCAACATCATATAATGCCGCACCACAAACCAGACAAAAATTAGCATCAAGTGATATCTTTTTTCCACATTTCCAACAATGAATTAGTTCTTTATTTTCTGAATCCTTTTGCAAACTTTGTTCTGTTTCTTCCTCTGAATGAATTTTTGTGATATATTTTGCTTTGAGGCGATTTAGATAATTTTTATCAGTTATCCAGATGGTTTTATTTTCAATGTATGCTTGTTTAATGTGCTCTAGTCTGTATGCATCTCCTACTTTTAATTTTAGTAATGCATTTACATCATCAATGACATCTTCAGAACTCATAATCTTTTCTCTTCTGAGGGTATTCAAAATTGTTTCTTTTTAAGATTTAGAAAAGTGGCCTGATGGATATTGTCCCTGTAGTGTCCTATTAGTTCCATTATTTTAGCCTCAATTTTTGTTATATTTGAAAATACCTAAAAAATGATACTCTAATGATACTTTAGAAATAAAAAAAGTGGACCGGATGGGATTTGAACCCACGACCTTTGCGGGGATTATTCCCTTACGCAGTGTGAGTGCGTCATCCAAACCAAACTAGACGACCAGTCCAATAAATTTACAAAAGTACGAGCTTTTCAGTCTTTAGATTGAGGTATTTTGTAATTACCCTGCCCTTTAGTATTGATTTTTACAAAATAGTTCATGTCGCTGCAAGAATTTGATGCATTAATTGATAAAATGAAGTTAGCATTTGAGTATGCTGAAAATCTAGGGCAATACATTGATGCTGCCAAAATTTTGTTCCAAATGAATGAGGAACTACCTGATGATCTTCAGTTATCTTTAGAAGAATTAGATAATCCCGAAGCTGCAAAATCATTTATCATGCGATATGATTCTGGTATAAAATCAGCAATTACTCAATATAGACAAAGATTGATGAATTTTTAATTTCTATTTCTTGACGCCGAGGTTTCTGTTCTTTAATCTCAAGTATGGGTTTCTGCATTTCCTGCATCTAGTGGCATCAATATCATTTCTGCATCCACACTTGAAGCAAATTTTCATTACAAGACGTGCTTGTTGTGCAATTCGTTTCTTCTCAGGGTCTGTAATTGGCATTTGACTAACTCCTAAATCTCTCTCTTTTAATCTAATCGGATTTTTCCATCTTTCCTGCTAGTAATACTGGTACTTCAGCAGGTCTTTTTGCAACAGGAATGTTTGCTTTGTTAAACATTGATACTTTGGATTCAGCAGAACCATATGTTCCCATAACTATAGCTCCTGCATGCCCCATTCTTTTTTCTTTGGGGGCTGCACGTCCTGCAATGTAAGCTACAGTTGGTTTGTTAAATCCTGAATCAATAATTTTTTGAGCAAGCATCTCTTCTGAATCCCCGCCAATCTCACCTACCACTACTAGTCCTTCTAAATCTGGAATGTCTTTGATCATATCAAATGCATCAACGAGTCTTGTTCCATTTACTGGGTCTCCTCCAATTCCAATTGTAATTGATTGTCCAAATCCTGAATTAGTTAATGCATCACAAATTTCATAAAGTAAAGTTCCACTTTTAGATAATACTGCAATCTTTCCAGCTTTAAATGGCATTGGTGGCATAATTCCAATCTTGATTAGTTCTGGAATCATAATTCCTGGAGTGTTTGGTCCAATGACTGTAGCACCTTTTTGTTTTGCAAGTTCTAATGTCTCCATTGTATCTCTAATTGGAACGTGTTCTGGAATTGCAACTAGTAGTTTGATTCCTGATTCTAGTGCGTCTTTTGCAGCACCTAGAAAGAATTTTGCTGGCACAAAGAGAATTGAAATTTTAGCACCAGTGGCATCTACTGCTTCTTTCATAGTGTTGTAGATTGGAACACTATCATTCCATGTTTGGCCTCCTTTGCCAGGTGTAACTCCTGCAACAACATTAGTCCCATATGCAATCATTTGTGTTGCATGTACAGAGCCGTATGATCCTGTAATTCCTTGAACAATTACGCCTTTTCTCTCATAGTCTGAATCCCCTGGCTTTCCTTTTAGTAAATCAAAAATCTCAGTCATTATTTTATCTCCATTACTGCAGCATTAATTGCCTCTTCTACTGAATCAAAAATTTTAGTTCTACTACCTTGAAGCATCTCTTTTGCTTTTTCAGACTCTGTTCCCTTTAGTCTAGAAAACACTGGCATGTCAATTAAATTATTTTCATATGCTTGCAAAAATGCTTCTGCAACTACTGTGGTCTTTACAATTCCACCATACAAATTTACCAAAATCCCTTTCACTCTACTTAGTTTACTAATCAAAGTTAATGCTTCATACACTGATTGAGTTGTTGCGCCGCCACCAACATCCAAAAAGCATGCTGGCTTGCCGCCATTATCTGATAACATATCAAGTGTAGACATTACTAGTCCTGCCCCATTTCCAACTACTGCAATGTCTCCATCTAACTCTACTAAAGAGAATCCACTTTTTTCTGCTTGCTCTTCTATTGCAGATTTTTCTTGATACTTTTGTATTTCTTCATGTCTGAAATTACTGTTATCATCTGTAACGAATTTACCATCAAGGGCCATTATGGAGTCGTCTTGCATAATTGCAAGTGGATTAATCTCCACTAGCTCTGCTTCTTTTTCAATTGTAACTTTGGATAATTTTTTTAGTGTATCTATGAATCCATCAGCTGTCTTTCCTTCTAATCCCATCTCTTTTGCAATCTCAGCTGCAATCTCATCTGAAACATGACCTAGTCCTACTTCTTTGATGATTTGATTTTTTACTGATTCAATTTCTACTCCGCCCTCAGCTGACGCAATTACAGTATAGCATCTCTTTGAGCGATTCAAAAATATTGATAGATACAACTCTTTTTTGATGTCTGCCATTTTTTCAAGTAAGATGGCTCTAGCTTTCTCTCCCTTTATTGTCAAGTCCATGACTTGAGGATATTTTAGCTCAAATTCGTCATCATTGTGACACATTTGGATACCTCCTGCCTTTCCTCTACCGCCTACGGGGACCTGAATTTTAATCACAAATGGATATCCTAACTCTTTTGCATGTTTTCGTCCTTCTTCTATGGTGGTAGATGATTTGCTATCCAGAAGATTAATCCCATACTCTCGAAATAATTCCTTTGCCTGAAACTCTAATAATTGCATGCAAAAATTCTGCACTTTTTGGTCTTTATTAATTGTGATATTATTTTAGCTGTTCTTCAAGAAAATCAATCATCTCTAAAAAGCGATCTTGGCTTTTTCGTAGTAATTCTTGTGGGTATTCTGCAATTGTAAATACAAATTGCTGCTGAAAACTTGGAACCAAGATTCCTCCAGATGTGACCATTTGCTCAATGATGTATCCGTTAGTAAGTGTGCATACAATTTCCTCATAAGATTCCTCTTCCTCCTCTAGTGTCTGTCTGTATAATACGATAGGCTTGTTAGTCTTTGCAACGATGCTTGAGCCTTTGTCTAACAGATCTGATAAATGCTGAATCTGCCAAGCATCAAGACTGATTTGCTTTACCACATTAGTAATACGTAATTTTTCTATTTAACCGTGATAAAACAAAGCATATTCACTAATTGTCGTCAATAAAATAACCTTTGAAAAATAGAAAAGAAAGTAATTTGAGATTTATGCCATATCTAGTGCTCTAGAATGTTTTCTAGTGTGTGGTCGCTCACCGGCATATTTTCTTCTCATGTGCCCTGATGGCCTTCCATAGATTAATTCTAAGAACCATGATTCATGTTCAATCTCTTCTGCTAGGATATCTTTTGCAATATCATATGTAGCAGGATCTTTACCTAGTGTCATTTTGCAAATTTTATCCCAGTTGACAATTGCCCCTTGTTCTGCTTTGAGACATTTTTCTAGGATTGCTTTATGATCTGTTGGATTTGGTGGAAGCTGTAAGAATTCACAACCAGAAATTTTGATAAACTCTGTTGCATCATTTGGAAGAGAGCCTCCTAATTGGTAGATTCTCTCCAGACATGATTCAAAGTGGCTGAGGTCTTCTAGTCTTGCATCCTCGATAATTCCTTTGAGTCCTTCTCCTTCCATGCCTGTGCAATGTGCTCTGAGATTGGTAAAGTAGTAGTATGCTGTAAATTCTACTGCTGCATTTTTGATTAGCTCTTTTACCAGTTCATCAACATCCAGGCCATTTTGTTTTAGAATGTTAATTCCAACAACATTTGGTGTTTTTGATTCAGACATTTCCTTGTAGAATTTCTAATTCTAATAAAAACATTACATTAAATCTTGGAATCTATTCTACAGATATTCTGATTTTTTGTCCATCAATATCATCATCTTTGTATTCTTTACATGATTGCTCAAAGTTTACCTGCTTTACTCTGACTAAAAATGCCAACTCTTCTGCTCTTTGTTTTATCATTTCAAGTGATTCTTCATCTAAATCTAGAATTGATGCAACTCCTAAAACATCAGTTGGATTGTATCCTCGCTCTTTTCTTAGAGTTTGTAGTCTTCTTGCAACATCTTTGACTAGTCCTTTTGCCATCATCTCTTTGTTTCGTGCAGTTGAGATAAACACAACATAGTTGTCCCTTTTTGATACTGCAAAGTTTTCATCTGCATCAAAATCTACTACAAAGTCTTCATTATCTAATGAAATAGTTTCTCCGTCAATATCAAAATTATATTTTCCATCTTTTTGTAGTGCTGTAACTATATCTTCAGGGTTTGTTTCATTAAATGTTGCAACTAGTTTTCCCATGTGTTGTTTTGCTTTTGGTCCAATTTTTTTCCTCTCTAATTCTACAACTGCCTTTACAGGCAATCCTAATTGTTTTAATTCTAAGATTTGTTCTAACCCTGATTCTTTTTTTGTTTCTACAATGTTGAATTTTTCTACGTTTAGTTGAGATTGTAACAAACTAGATAGTGACTCTAGTTTATTTTTCTGACCTTCTCTTACACAAATTTTTGCTTCATTTAATGGCCATCTTCGTTTTAGTTTTCCTTTCATTCGAGCAGCTGATGATACAGATACTACATCTTTCATAATATCAAATGACTCTTCAATCTCTTCGTTGACTAGCGTTTCTTGGAATTGAGGCCAATTATCCAGTAGAATACTTTGTTTTCCCTCAAATACTGTTTGATACAGATACTCACTAGAAAATGGGCAAAACGGATGAATCAAAATATCAAGTGTTTTGAGTACGCTGTTTAGTACTGCATAGATTGCAAGTCTTCTGTTTTTCTTTTCTTCATCTTCATCCCATAATTCTCCTCTAGTAATTGGAATGTATACTTGGCTTAAATTATTAATAATAAAATCATCAATTGCTTTTGCACCCTCATGAAACTTACATGTTTGATTTCTTTCTGTAATTTCACGAATTAATTTTTGGAGTTTTGATAATAGCCAGATATCTGGTGATGTTAGCAGATCATTTTGTTTTGCCCATTCAATTGTCTTTGTTTGATCAAAATTATCGTATTGACTATTTTGCTTAAAATACAGATGCAGATTAAATAATGTATTAATTACCTGATATGGTCTTGACATTAACTCTTCCGTACTGAAACTTAGTGGCTCAATTGGGCTTGCCTTCCAGATGAAATAAAATCTGATTAAATCTACAGGATATTTTTGTAACAAATCCATCCCCTCTAACACATTTCCTTTACTTTTACTCATTTTACCACCTTTTTCATCTAAGACGTGTCCTTGGAACAAAAATGATTTGTAAGGTGGGGTTGGAGAATTGTTTAAAATTACATTTTCAATAAGTAGAGTATATGCCCATCCTCTAGTTTGATCAATTCCTTCTGTGAAAAATGGTGCGGGAATTTCTTTTGAATATTCTTCATCAGTTAATGATGCATATGGTGCAGCTCCACTATTGTGCCACGTATCTAAGACATACTCTTCTCTTTTTGTTTTTGTGCTGTTGCATTTTTTGCATTTTATGGTGACATTATCAATCCATGGTCTATGTAATTCAAAATCCGGACCATCTGGTAGATTGTCTGCTGATTCGACAATTTCTTTTCTTGAGAAAAACCAATTTTTCTCCCCACAATCCTCACAACTCCATACAGGTAATGGACAACCCCAAATCCTTTCTCGTGAAATACACCAAGGATGTCTTTCTTTGATAATTCCTAGGAATCTATTTTTTGGTTGCTCAAAAAAATATTCTACACTTTCTGCAGCCTCAATTGCTTTGTTTTCTAGTCTATCTAATTTGTAAAACCACCCTCTTCTTGCAAGCCATACAATAGGATGATGTGACCTCCAACAAAGAGGGTACTTGTGTTTTATTTTTCCAATCTTTACTAATGCATTACAATCTTTTAGATCCTCAACTATTGTTCTATCTGCATCTCTGACAAATACTCCAGAGTATTTTCCAGCTTGGGATGTGAACTTTACTTCATCATCAATGGGACTGAAAATTTTGACCTTTCTTTTGTTTGCTATTTTGATATCTTCTTCTCCGTTTGCAGGCGACAAGTGAACTAGTCCACTTCCTGCAGTAACATCCACAAATGATTCAGATACTGCAACGTGATAATTTCCTTCTCTTGCACATTCTTTTAGTTCTGGAATTAAATCCAATAATGGGTGGATGTATTTTTTCCCTTCAAATTCTGAACCTTTTACAGTTTTTTCAATTTTATAATCCTCAATTTTTACTTCTATCATAAATTCTTCTAGTCTTGTCTTTCCAATAATCCATGTTTCATTTTCTACTTTAACATAAGCATAGTCTTCTTCAGGGTTTAATCCCACCATTGCATCAGTTACTAGTGTAAATGGCATAGTAGTCCATACTATCAAAAATGAATTTTCATTAACTAGTTTTACTTTGTAGTATAGTGATGGATCTTTGACTTCTTCATATCCTTGATTTACTTCTGCATGACTAAGTGATGTCTGACAACTTGGACAATATGCAATTACAGTAAAGTCTTCTTCTAAAATTTTATTTTCATATGCTTTTTTTAGCACTTGCCATTCTCTTTCGATGAATTCATCTCGAAATGTCCAGTATGCTTTATCATGATTAAATGACATACCAAGTAACTCATCAACTTCTACCCACGTTTTGTTGTATTTTTCTACAACTTTTTTACATTCTTCTACAATTCTCTCAATTCCAAATTCTTTGATAGCTTCGGTTTTTCCACCTGTAACACCTAATTCTTTTTCTACTTGTAATTCAACTGGGAGCCCTTGAGTATCCCATCCACCATTGAATTCAATTTTTTTTCCCTGTAATGTGTTGAATCTATACCACAAATCTTTGATGACTCTCCCTCTTAGATGTCCTGCATGTGGAATGCCATTCATTGTTGGAGGGCCTTCAATGAATCTAATTTTTTCAGGCTTGTCTGATGCAAAAATCTGTTTTTCTAAATCAATTGATTTGATGTACTCTTTTACTTGCGATTCAATTGCCTTTGCATCAAACTTTGTTGAAAGTTCCATCTGGATTTTGATATGTATATGCCATTATAAAGCTAAATTGGTTTTACGAGATTTGGATTATATTGTTGGGCAAATGATAATCATTGTTGGTAAATGTACTGATAGTTGGTTCTGGAGGACGAGAACATGCATTATCTTGGAAACTCTCTCAAAGTCCTAAAGTTGATACTGTTTTTACTGCTCCAGGAAATGGCGGAACTGAAAATAATGTTCCAATTGATGTAAATGATCTAGATGGATTGGCTGATTTTGCTCAAAAAAATAACTGCTTTACAGTAGTTGGACCTGAGGATCCATTAGCTGCAGGAATTGTTGATAAATTTAATCAAAAAAATCTCAAAGTTTTTGGACCTTCTCAAAAGGCAGCACAACTTGAATCAAGTAAGATATGGGCCAAGAATTTCATGAAACGAAATGATATTCCAACTGCCAGATTTGAAATATTTGATGATGCCCAAAAAGCTCAAGACTATGTCAAGTCACTTGATTACAATGTTGTAGTAAAAGCAGATGGTCTTGCTGCAGGAAAGGGTGTTATTGTTTGTAATAGTGATGATGAGGCATTTTCTGCCATTCAAACTATTCTAGTCAAAAAGACCTTTGGTGATGCTGGAAATCGTATAATTATTGAAGAAAGAATTGACGGAATTGAGGCATCTTACATTGCACTATCTGATGGTGAGATTGCTATTCCCATGGCATCAAGCCAAGATCATAAGAGAATTTTTGATGATGATAAAGGTCCTAACACTGGTGGTATGGGGGCCTATTCTCCAACTCCAATTGTTGATGATGTATTGGCAAAAAAAATTCAAGAAAAAATTATAGATAAAACAATTCATGCCATGAAAAATGAAGGTATTTCATTTAAGGGATTTTTGTATGCTGGTGTTATGATTAGAGATGGTGAACCATCTGTCTTAGAATATAATGTAAGAATGGGTGATCCTGAATGCCAACCAATCACAATGAGAATGAATTCTGATTTGTATGATTATTTTGTTGCAAGTGTTGATGGAAAATTATCTTCAATATCTCCGATATCCTGGAAAAACCAATCTGCAGTATGTGTTGTTTTGGCATCAGAAGGATATCCAGAATCATATCCAAAAAATGAAGAAATCTCTGGGTTTGATTCTATTTCAAATAATGCATATGTATTTCATGCTGGAACAAAAAAAATTGATGGAAAAATTCTTTCAAATGGTGGACGTGTTTTAGGCGTTACAGCATTAGGAGATTCTTTAGAATCTGCAATTAGTAATGCATATGCTGCAACTGAAAAAATCTCATGGTCTCACAAATATTGCAGAAAAGACATTGGTCAAAAAGGCCTTACTTATCTCTGAGTCTTTAGCATTCTATCTTCAGTTAGAATCCAATCAATGAGTATATCGTGCTCTGATTTTGGGATATTTTTTAGAATTTGTTTTTCCAGAGTCAGAGATATTGTTACAGTTTTGTGTTCTGCTAGAAATTTATCATAAAATCCATGACCGTATCCTAATCTGACTCCCATTGGAGATATCCCTACAGTTGGAACCAAAATTACATCCAGACTATTGTCTACTTGACAGTTATCTTTTGGCTCCATGATATCAAAACTGCCTTTTTCTAGGCTTGAAAAATCAATAATTCTCCTAAATTCCATCTTTTCTCCAATCACTTTTGGCAAAAATACTTCTTTTGAATTACTAAGTAATTCTTGGATAATGTCTTGTGTCATGATCTCACTTCCAATTGGATAATACACTCCAACTTTTTGTGCATTTCTAAAGGAATTAATTTTGTTTAATCTTTTTTGTATTTTTTTACTTGCGATTTTCATTAAATCAAAAGATGTATTGTCTCTTTTTTCTAAAAGGAGATTTCTAAGTGATTTTTTCTCAGGATTATCTTCCAATTTGAGTACTCAAAGATGCTGCAGTGATTGTATTTTTTAATAGCATGGCAACTGTCATTGGTCCGACTCCTCCTGGAACCGGTGTTGTAAAAGATGCTTTTTGGATAATTTGTTCATAGTCTGAATCTCCTACTAATTTCTCTTGGAATCTTGAAATTGCAACATCAATTACAATTGCACCTTCTTTAATCATTTCTGGTGTTAGAGTAAACTTTGTTCTATCTCCGACTGCAGTAATAATGATATCTGCAGCTTGACAAAGTTCTGTTAAATTTTTGGTTCTAGAATGACATGTAAGAACTGTAGCATTTTTTTGTAACAATAAATGATAAAGTGGTTTTCCTACAAGATTACTTCGATTAATTAATACGACATTTTTTCCTTCCAAATTAATTTCATGATGCTCAAACATCTCCATTATTCCTGATGGAGTACATGCAACTAGTAGTGCTTTATTCATTGCAAGTAATCCTACGTTATGTGGAGTTAGTCCATCAACATCTTTTAGAGGTGATATTCTTGATGTGGTGGCAAATTCATCTAGTTGTTCAGGCAATGGTAATTGTACTAAAATTCCATGAACTGTACTATCTGCATTCAAATTTGCAATAACCTCATCGAGTTGTGATTGTGTAGTGTTTGCATCAAGCTTATGATCTTTGGTAATAATCCCAACTTCTTCGCAAGCTTTGTGTTTATTTTTAACATATGTTGCAGATGCTGGATTCTCTCCAACTAGAACTGTGGCCAAACAAGGACTAATCCCTTGAGTTTTTAGCTCCTCTACTGCTTTTCTGACTCTATCTTTGACTGATTGAGCAATTACTATTCCATCAATTTTGATACCAGCCATAATCTGTTTTTGATTTGTAGATATTTAATTCTTGGATTCTTCAATGAAAATCTTAGAAAAGAAATTAAATGGCATTTTTCTAGTCATGGCATGTTTGTAATGATGGCAGATGTTTCCCTCAAAGAAGATGCTGAAGAAGACTTCAAAAATTGGTTTTCTGAATCAAACAAGGCATTGTCTAACTTTCCTGGATTTATCTCTAGACGATTTTTAAAATCTAATGATGGAAGTTATAGAATAATTGTAGAGCATGAAAGTAAAGAGACTTTTATCAAAATGCATCAGAGCCCAGAACATGAAAAACTTCATCCGACAGGTCACTCCTTTATGAGTTCTGATCCTGTACGAAAAACATACACTGTAGCTGCTGAATAAATTGAAATTAGAATTTGATTTAACTACATATCTTAAAAAAATTAAAAACAGTAGTTCATATTTTCAAACTTTTATCAATAAACCTAGTTTAGCTGCTGGTGTTTTAGTACTTCAACCAGGAGAAGATGATACACAAGAACCTCATGAAAGTGATGAGGTGTATTATATAATTTCAGGAGATGGATTTTTGAAAATCAAAGACAAAGATTACAAAGTTTCAAAGGATAGATTATTTTTTGTTGCAAAAAATATTGAACATTATTTCCATGGAAACAAAAAAGAACTCAAAGTTTTGTATTTTTTTGGTGGGCCTGATGATTAACTAATAATAGTTTTTCTTCCAGAAACTTTGATTTTTTTTCTAGCAAATAGATTTACTGCTTCAGGATAAATTCGATGCTCTTCTTTTAGAATTCTTTTTGATAATGATTCTTCTGTGTCTTTTTCTTTAATTTTGACTATTGACTGAATAATTATAGGACCTGTATCCATTTCTGTATCTACAAAATGTACTGTGCATCCTGAATATTTTACGCCATGATCTAATGCCTGTTTTTGAGAATTAAGGCCTGGAAATGCTGGTAATAGTGCTGGATGAATGTTGATCATTTTATTTTTGTATTTTTTTACAAATTCTGGACTAATAATCCTCATAAATCCTGCAAGGCATACAAGACCATTACTTGGGGTAACTCCATGTTTTGTTAGTGATGCAATTACTTTTTTGTCATACTGTGCTCTGCTTCCTTTGAATCCATTGCTTTCGATTATTTCTGTATTGATTCCTAATTTTTTTGCAATTTTCAATCCTTTTGCATTAGACTTGTTTGAAATTACTACTGCAGGATTAATTGGAATCTTTTTTTTCTTAATTGATTTTAGAATGGATTCCATGTTGCTCCCGCGACCTGAGATTAAAATTCCTAGATTCAGCAACTAGTCAATAGTAGATCAAACCTGCAATTTATATCAAATCTTATTGCCTTGATTTTCATTGCCACGACAAGTCAGGATGACAAAAAATGGAATCCTGTGCGAGATTAATGATAATCGTGTTTTTTTAGATCCCAAAAATACTGATTTGACAGGTATCAATTTTGTATCGCATGCACATACAGATCACCTCCCTTCAAAAAATGGTGGAACTATCTTGTCATCACTTGAGACAAATGAAATAGCTAATCTTCGTGGATTTAAAATGGAAAATCATATTGATTCTCTTGATAATTTTTCCTTAATTGACAGTGGGCACATTCTAGGCGCAAAAGGATTACTTTTTGATGATATCTTCTATACTGGTGATATTTGCACTAGAGACCGTGGATTTCTTCAGGGTGCAAAAATCCCAAAATGCAAAACCCTCATTACTGAATGCACGTTTGGCCTACCTGAATTTGTTTTTCCTAAACTCGATGAAATTCAAAAACAGGTCAATGAATTAATTTCTGAACTTTATGGGAAAGGAGTTCCTGTAATTTTAATGGGATATCAATTAGGAAAAGCACAAACTATTACCAACCTTTTTGGACATTGGAGTCCTCTTTATTTTCATGACTCTGTAAAAGAGATGAACTCACTACATCAAAAATTAGGTATCTCTCTAAAGGATGGAATTGGTCATACGGAGGCAGAAAAAAATGGCTTGCTAGAAAAAAAACCTTGGGTGATGGTAGCTCCAATGATGTCTAGTAAGAATAAATTTATTCAAGACATGAAATCAAAATATGGTGCAGTGACAATAGGATTTAGTGGGTGGGCACAATCAACTAGACACTCTTTTGGAAGACGAACTGATTATTCTATCCCTATGAGTGATCATTGTGATTTTAATGAGCTTGTAGATGCGGTTGTACAATCAGGGGCTGAACAAGTTTACACGATACATGGTTTTGTAGATGAGTTTGCAGAACATTTACAAAAAATGGGAATTAGTGCACAACCATTACTTGTAAATTCTTTAGATGACTTTACTTAGATACAAATTCATTACATTCACAGTCTGCAACTAAACATATCTCTGAATTTCTAATATGATCATGGGAGAAATGTTTGCATTTTTCATTTTTACAAATTCTTCTTTGTGCTTCTCTTTGTACTACTAATTGAGCAATAGAATTTGCTTTATTTTTTGAAAATCCTTTCTTATCGATATAGTAATGAACAATTCTGTTGTATAGCATATCTGGATTGAATTGTTTTTCTAACATGATTTTCTTAGGTATGATACATCATTATTCTATTAAAACCCCGTGGATCTTGATTTTAACTCAAAACCACGCCTATATCCATGAGATTTGTGTGAGTAAAATCAGTCATGATATTTGCTTTTTGTTTTTGAAAGAATCTCCCTGAATCACTATTTTTGAGAAACGCTTTCATTATTGTTGAATCTGTTCTGATATTTTCTGTGATTGCTCCTGCAAAAGCAGAGTTTCCATCTATTCCATCTGTACCCATTGATGCAATAACTATTTTTTTCAATCTTTGAGTATTCTTTAAAATTCTTAAAACCATTTCTTGGTTTCTTCCACCCATTCCTTTTCCAAGAACTCTCACTGTTGGTTCTCCACCAAAAATAACACACCTTTTTTGTTCATCTGAAATGTTTTCAAGAATTTTTGTTACTGCATCTTTAATTTCACCAAAAACTTGCAATCTTGTAACTTTGTATCCTTTTTCCTTTGCAACTTTTTCCATATCTTTTAGACAATCATTGTTATTTGCAATGACGTAATTGTCAATTTTTGCTTTTTTTATTGGTTCTATTTTCTTTAAACCTCTCTCTAAAACCTGTAAAACTTCAACAGGTATTTTTCTTACAAGTTTATATTTTTCTATAATGTTTAGTGCATCTGCATATGTTGTATCATCCATGTATGTTGTACCTGATGCAATAGATGATAGATCATCTCCTTCTACATCTGACATTACCAAACTTATTCCAT
>JAMHKW010000019.1:0-16959 GCA_028439805.1 Candidatus Nitrosopumilus sp.
ACAATATCCACATTTATGATGTATAAATATTCTAGATAGGGACTAGTGAAAATTTAGGAATAAATTTCGATTAGAGACCTATTCTGACATCTAGAATACGACATCCCTTACCCTTTTCCATTACCAATACAGGATTCATATCTAATTCTTTGATCTCTGAAAAATCAGAAACTAGTTGAGATAATCTTTGAATGCATTCAGATAGTTTTTTTATGTCTGAAGGTTTTTCGCCTCTTACGCCTTGTAGTAATTTTTGAGTCTTAATTGATGCTATCATATCATCTGCTTCTAGTTCAGTTACTGGTGCTAGCTTGAATGTAACATCTTTGAGAACTTCTACATAGATTCCACCCATTCCAAGCATAATTACTGGACCAAATCCAGGCTCGAGTTTTGAACCAATGATTAATTCCTTGCCACCTTTTACCATTTCTACAATTAAGACACCTTTAATCTCAGCTTTCTTGTTGTAATTTTTAGCATTTTTGATAATTGTTTTAAATGCAGATTTAATCTCAACATCATTTGTCAAGTTTACTTTAACACCACCTGCATCAGATTTGTGAATAATTTGTGGTGATGCAATCTTCATTACAACTGGATAACCAATCTTCTTTGCAACTTTTACTGCTTCAGCTTCATTTTTTGCAAGTGCACTTGAAGGTAATGGTAAACCATATGCTTTGAGAACTTCTTGTCCTTCTTCTTCTAAGAGATTAGGTCTCTTTTCCTTTTTGACTTTATCAAAGATAGTCTTTGCTTTTGTTTTGTTTACTTTGAATTTAGTAATTTTTCCACTTGGAGATTTGACCCAATTAGAGAATCTGATCATTGCTGCAAGAGTTCTGATTGCTCCTTCTGCATATGTATAATATGGAACATTTCCTTTTGCTAAAATTTCTCTATTGGTAATTCCTTCATCTAATCCCATCAAACTTGCAAGCATTGTCTTTTTGTATTTCTTTGACATTTCAACTATAACTTCTGCAAGTTTATCATAGTCTAATGTACCAGAAGGAGTACACATTGTGATAACAGAGCCAACTTTTGGATGTTTGAGTACACGGTCTAAGACATTATGAAATCGATTAAAATCAGCATCACCTACAATATCAACAGGATTTCTAGAACTTCCCCAAGGTGGAATTACCTCATCAATCTTTTTTCTGACACTAGTAATGTCTGCCATCTTAATTTTGGTTTTTGAGCATGCATCAGTAGAGATGATTGCAGGACCGCCTGCATTTGAGACAATTACTAAATCGCCACCTGAGGGTAGTGGTTGTTTAGAAAATGCTGTTGCATAATCAAAGAGTTCCTCCATAGTATCAACTCTAATTGCACCAGATTGTTTTAGTAAGGCATCATAGATTTCATCTGAGCCCATCAAGGCTCCAGTATGAGACATTGCAGCTTTTGCACCTTCAGGACTACGTCCAGATTTGAGAACAAGAACTGGTTTTTTGAGTTTTTTAGTAATATTTTTACAAACTTTAAGGAATTCTTGGCCATCACCCATATCCTCAAGATACATCACAATAACTTCGGTTTGTTTATGATTTGCAAGTATCTTTAGAACATCAACTTCACTCATTACAGCTTTGTTTCCAAGACTAACTACTGCAGAAAAACCAATTCCTTGAGCACTAGCATCTTCAACTAATGCAGCACATATTGCACCGCTCTGAGATACAAGTGCAATTTTTCCAGATTTTGGAGTAATTTTAAGGAATGTAGAATTCATCATTGTCTTTGGATCAAGATTCATGACACCGAGACAGTTTGGTCCAACGATTTGTATTTTGTATTTTTTAGCTATATGTTTGATTTCTTGTTCACGTTTTGCACCTTCTTCATCAACTTCCTTGAAACCAGCTGTAATGATAATAACACCTTTGATTTTTTTCTTACCACATTCTTCTAACACTGGTGCAACCAAGGTATTTTTGATAACAATAACTGCAAGATCAATTGATTTTGGTGCATCTAAAACACTCTTGTATGCTTTTTTGTAAAAGACAGTGTCTCTTGAAGGACTAATTGGATAAACAGTTCCCGTAAAACCATTCATAATATTTGAGGTAATAGTAGCTCCAACACTTCCTCGCTTGTCAGATGCACCAATTACTGCAATTGATTTTGGCGATAAAAAGACAGACTCTGCCATGTAAGTTGGATCTAAGGATTTTATATAATAAAGTTATTCATAGAGATTTCTGATCTATGATTTTTTAGCTTCCCAGCATTTTTCCTGCTAGATTCTCATTTCTAGGAATCCATACTATTGAAAGATTAGAAAATTTTCCTATAATACCCCAAGCTTCTCGCGCTAGATTACGAAGTTGTTCATTATTAATTGCAAATTCATGATTTAGTTGATTTACAGTATTTTTAGAATCACTGTAGATGGTAATTTCATCATTTGAATCAACATACTTGTTTAATGCAGAAATTATTGCCAAATATTCAGCCTGATTGTTAGTAATACCAGATTTTTTTTCATAAAATGATTCACCTGTCTCTTTTACAAAGTATCCATACCCACTATCAGTACCTCCAGAACCATCAACGTAAATGTTAATTCCCATCTTTATACAACCTCACTATCTTCACATTTAGATTAACTACTATTAAGAAAATTATTGCGGATATACTTTGTGATATGATTGATGCCAAGTACGGATCATAGTCTATTGTTAGAAAATAATACTGAAAACCCCATCTAGCAATTGTATAAACAACTTCAGCAATTCCAAGTGAGGTTATTAATTTTATAAGATCATGTTTTAATTTTGCAGTATCTATACCGCCAGATTTAATACGATATTTTTTTCTGTTATCAAAATAGTACAATATACCAAAAACTGAAAAGTAAATTGAATAGTCTGCAATTGTAGTATATGTTGAGTTTAGAATATCTGCTTGATCAGATAAAAGTTGGGCAATTGCTGCAGAAATAAAAATTGATGATAAAATTGCAATTAGAATATTTTTGTTAAGTTTGAGATAATCTTGTAACATAATATAGATAATTTTTTGTTACAATTAAACTCAGTCTAAAGTAATCTTTAGGAATATTATCAATCCTGCAAGTTCTGCAATTCCTACTCCTAACATGTATGGAAATATTTCATGAGAAAATATCTCCTCCATTGAGAAATAAGCAAAACCACCAATTACATTATGTAAAAATAACATTCCAGCAACAACAATCATACCTAATGGAAGCTGTGCTCGAGTTTTTCCATACATTTTTCCAAATATGCATATCAAAAGTCCAAGTATGCCCATATTTGCAATTGAGACAACAGACAAAACTAAGGAAGTAGATTCCATTTAGTGAAAAACACTCCTTGAGGTTTTATTTACTTTTATCCAATTTTCTTTCAATTTCTTCAAATGTCTCCATATTTACCTCAAGAAAGGTAGAGATGAAATATGTAACGCCATACTTTTCTCCAGCCTTAGTTATCATGTTATTTTTTTCAAGCACCCTAATGTGGTGCTGAATAGCCTTGTAATCAAGACCCATCTCCTTTGCTAGTTGATTAGTATTATGTGGATTTTCCTTTAATTTTGAAATAATTTTTAATCTATTTAGTCCTCCCCGCGAAGCTGCAAATACAAACCAAAGCAGCCTTTTTGCGTCAGGATCATTTGCCATGAGTTATGAAAATTCTTCTAGTTTACTACTAAAAGGTATTTTGGGATTAATTCACAATAGAAAGGATAAAAAACATAATCAAGTAAATTTCTTTGAAGAAGAAATGATGTTAAATTATGATGCCCCAATGTATAGACCGCCTTCAGAATCAAAGTCATTAATTTTCCAAGTAACATTAGGTTGTTCATTTAACGAGTGTTCTTTTTGTGATATGTATAGATCAAAAGAATATTCTGAAAGAACATGGGATGAGATAAAAGCAGAAATTGATATGATGGCAAATTATTTGCCTGACACTACGAGAGTATTTCTTGCAGATGGAGATGCATTAAATCTTGATTCAGAATTTATGATAAAAATTGTAAAATACATCAAAGAGAAATTTACAAAGATTGAAAGAATTTCTTGTTATGCAATGCCAATGAATATTCTAAAAAAATCATCTGAAGAACTAAAGAAGATGAATGAAGCTGGACTTGATATGTTTTATCTAGGAATTGAAAGTGGTTCAGATATAATTCTAAAAAAAGTAACAAAAGGTGCTATTGCAAAAACAATTATCAAATCAGTTAACAAGGCAAAAGAAGCAGGCTATATCATGTCATGCATGATAATTTTAGGATTAGGAGGAAGAACATATTCTAAAGAACATATCAAAGGTACTGCTGAAGTGATTAATGCATGTTCACCACAATATGTAGGGGCTCTCACTTTGTATCTAGAAAATGGAATAAAACAAGAATTTCTTGACAAGTTTGAAGAGTCATTTATTAAAATTGATGATGATGAATCATTAGAAGAACTTCATAATTTGATTAATCAAATAGAAACCAAAGATGAGATTGTCTTTAGAGCAAATCATGGTTCAAATGCATATACAATCAAGGGTACCTTCCCACAAGATAAACAAGAAATGTTAGACAAAATAGAATGGATGAAGCAACATCCAGAAATTATGCGTCCACAAGGACTACGTGGATTCTAAAGAGAATCAATTATTGATTTTAGATTTTCAGGTAAATTAGGCAATTCAGTATGACTTTCATTGTTTTGAAGGATTTCAGGCCCTATTCGTCTAACTCGTTGAGTTCCAATAAGGGTATCAATATTTCTTTGAATGTCTTTTTCAGATAAAATAGTCTTTAATTTTTCAGTTACAGTTTCTTCATTTTCATATTTTTTTATACCATATTGAACAAGAATAATTTTTTCTTCTGAAGAAAATTCTGTCATACTTGTACAAAGTGATTCAAGGCTAATAATCGTTGTTTAGTGAAAAATGGTTAAAATATGATTAATTGTAAAAGATCCTACTTGGAAAGTAAATTACAATTAATTTCAAATGTATTGACTATGAAAAGATATGCAACAATTGCAATAGTTAGTGGAGTAGGATTAGGAATAATTTATTATTTTTTAACAATGTCAATGCTACCTTCTCATTTGGATACCACAATGGAATTGATGCCTTCTTTCATTATTACATCAGTAGGATTAACAATAGTAATTTCAGCTTTGGCTGGAATTAATTTTGCATTAATGGCATTTAAGATAAAGAAGATGAAGATGGCAAATTCTGTAAAATCAAACTCTTCAGCTGTATTAGGAGGAGCTTTTGCAGCATTTACTCCAGGATGCCCTGCATGTACTGCACCTCTAGCAGTAATTTTAGGCGCAGTTGGAGGACTGTCATTGTTTCCAATGCAAGGATTAGAGTTGAAATTTATTTCAGTAGGGGTTTTAGTATTTTCTATTTATTGGATTACAAGAGGACTGCAAAGTCGTAGTTGTTGTAAGATAGGATAGTAATCAATTACAACATGTTATTGATATGACTAGTATCTTTTTCACATGCTTTTTCTATTCTTTTTTGTAGATCTTTTTTGAATTGTTTACTTTGTTTTTTGTAATCTGCAAAAATATTATTACATCCAGGACATTCTATTACATTATCACTTAATGAGATCATTTCACATCGAGAACATATTTTCATTTTGTTCTCACCTCAACTGTACATGATTTTTTCAAGTGTTTACCTAGCATCTTTTTTTCATTTGATGAAAGAAATGAGATTAAATCGCTCAATTTAGAATCTCCTGAGTAATTTTTTGTGATTTTATTTTTGATTCTATATTTAATTCTCTAATCATGTAAAATAAAGTTACAGTTAAAATTCCAATAGAAAGTAATCGTAATGGAGTTTCATAATCAAACAAAAATGTGGTTGTAGTTACCCCTATTGCTCCAAAAGAAGAGATTAATGCAAATCCAATAGATCCACAACAACTAACACCTGCACATGTTCCAATTATTGCTCCAATAAATCCGTGATTGATTTGTTTTTTATTAGATTTTAGAATTTGAATTCTATACATTCCCATACTAAGCACTAAACTAGTAAGAGCAGAAACTAGTACAATTAATGAAAAATCAAAAACAGCATATGGTGGAACGTGTAAAATCAACAATGGTTGAATGAATAGATATTCTGCAATATGAGATAGTGTTACAAACATTGTTGTAAAAATTCCTCCAAATAATACAACGTACTTTAAAGTGCTCATAAGTAATAATAATAAAATTTTCAATTTAATCATTAGGTAAATTTACCAAATTTGGAAAATGTCAATTAATTGTTTTATTTTAAAATTTCAAATTTACCAAGTATGGGAAATTACGATTAGTTGTTTACTAGTTGTAATATTTTGTCCATGTCTAATGGCTTGTAAACAATGCCAGTAATTTCCAAGTCATCTAACTTTTCTACAGTAGATGATGTTACATCTGCAGTAACTGCAATTATCTTGGCTTGATCATTTATTTTTTGAATATTTCTAATTGCATGAAAACCATTTCCATCAGGCATCATAATATCTACAAAGACTACCTCTGGAGTATATTTTTCATAAAGTTCAATGGCTTCTTTGCCGTTGTAACCTTTACCAACAACTTTGATATTAGATTCTTCTAAAAGAGAACTAAAAATTTCAACTGTATCAGAATCATCATCTACTACTATTGCAGTAACCATACTATATCATTTCAAGGCGTTTTTATAAAGTAATTCCTAGAATTGAATTATGTCAGGAATAGATCTTTTTATTTCAAAATCATTAGCTAAAATAATTAAAGAAAATCTTGATTCAGATATTGAGAAAAGAATTATGCTGAAATTATTTAATAAACATGGACTATCAATTAAACAATCAATTGAAGATTTTCCAAAACTTCATCAAGTTCTGGAAGAATTTTTAGGCACAAAAACACTGCAATTTGAAAAAAAATGTATATCAAAAATTATTGAATTTACAAAACAAAAAAATGGTTCTGTAATTTTAACAATTAAAGATCTAGAATTAGAAGAATTAATTTTGAAAATACTAGGAGATATAGAATCAAGAATAATTATTGAAAAGACATTAAAAAAACCACTGATGATTTCAGAAATTATTTCAGATGGAAAATTATCAAAGACATCAAGTTATAGAAAAATTAATTCATTAATTCAAGAAGGAATCATTATCAAATCTGGTTATAAAATGACAGAAAAGAAAAGAGCAATAGATAAGCTTGGTACATTATGTGATTCATTTGAAATCAGAGTAGACAAAGACAAATACACAGTAAAATTGCATGTATCGCAGAAAATTTTTGAAAGTAGTACTACGATTAAAACTATAATGAATTAAAGATTTTTAGGAATTTTTAGTAAAAAGGTAGTTGGATTATTTGAAAAAGTAATTGTTCCATTGTGCTCTTTTAAGATATTTTTACAGCTTGCTAAACCAAGTCCAGTTCCGTGTTGTTTAGAAGTAAATAATGGCTCAAAAACTTTGGACATGTTTTCTTGTTCAATTCCAGGTCCAGAATCTTGAAAATAGATCTCAAGATAGTTTTTAGTGTCTTTAAATTTGATTTCAATTGTGCCATTTTTATCAATTGCATCTAAAGCATTAGTTAATAGATTTACAAAAACTGTTTCAATCCTTATTCTATCACAATTTAATGTATAATCTGTTTTAGGTAGAGTTAACTTAACAGAGTCTGGAATAGTAATACGCCTTATTGATGCATCAATAATTTCTTGGATTGAACCATTTTCTAAGTTAAGATTACTAATCCTAACAAAATCCATAACATCTTCTAATTGGTGAGTCATTCGAGAAATTGCATTATTTACCATTTTTGCACGTGCAATACGTTTTTCTTCTGGAAGCGAAGGATTGTTTGATATTAAAAGATCAACGCCCATTTTGATTACTGATAATGGATTTCGTAGATCGTGTGATATTCTTGCAGCCAATTCACCTATAGATGCAAATTTTTGGAAGCGAACTTCACGTTCAGATTGTTTTTTTAGAATATTCAAGATTATCATAATCATCAATACATGAATTCCAACATTAAAAATTGCAAATCCATACTCTAAAACAATGATATTGCTACTTTGAAGATCATGCTCTCTTTGAAAAAGAGAGATCAAATAAGCTAATGAGCCACTTGCATCAAATTTTTCAGTGTCTAAAATTAAAAATTCACTTCCTGCTAATTGATTAGGAGAATAGTCTTTATCAATTATTTCTTGGATATGATTTGTAAATATGTTTAATTTTTCCACAGTTGAGTCATAAGCATTAAAGTATTTTGATGATAGTGGATTAATTACATCATTACCATGACGTAATAGTTCCATATCATTCCAAATTTTAGAAATTGTTAATTTTGGATGTGCATATGGAATTTTTCGAATTTCTTGCTCTGTTTCGAACATTAAAGATTCAGTTTGGTGTCTAATTTCACTTAAAATCAAAATAGAATCTGCAAGTTTCTTTTCTTCTAATTCTACTAAAGATAAAGTGAGGAAACTTGCAATAATTAATATAATTTGTATTGAAACAAGCACAGTAATTTTAGAGATAGAGTTCACATCTTACTCCTTATCAAGAAACAATTTCTCTTGTGTCATTTATCAAGCTCTCGTTGATGTTTATTCCTAATGAATTTGCAGTTTTTAAATTAATTATAGTGTAAGAAATTTGTGGACCTTCTGTTTTTAAATTATCTATACTTGTTCCGCTCAAAATTTGAAGTGCCTTTAATCCAGATAGTGTTCCTATCTCAGAAAAATCAGCAACATTTCCAGCTAATGCCCCAATTCTAACTCCATCAAGATTGCATGAAAAGGTTGGGATTTTATGTTCATTAGCAATTTTAATTGATATTTCTTCACCGCCACTTTGGATTAATGTATCACATGATTGGTATAATGCATCTACATTATCAATTTCTTTTAAAATTTCTTCTTCTAAATTTTCTAATGATTTTGCATGGATACCAATTATTTCAATGTCATTATTTTTTCCATATTCATTTAATTCATCAAATTGAATTGTTGAATTTGGTTCATTTAGTCTATTAACAAACCCAATTTTTTCAATAGAGACGATATCATTAAAAAAATCAAATTGTTCATTTATTGGAATGTAATTTCTTGTTCCAATTATGTTATTACCAGAATAAAGCAAATTTTCTATAATTCCAGTTTCAACAGGATAAGTAACAACAGAGAAGACAATTGGTATATCAGAAGTCATTTCTTTTACAATTAAAGTTCCAGGTGTAGTCAGAGAATAAATTAGATCGACATTTTCTTCTAAGAACATTTGAACTATCTCTCTATGACGTAATTCATTTACATTTGATGTTTCAATTAAATATTCAACGTTTTTTCCTTCGAAATATCCATGTTCTTCAAAAACTGATTTAAATGCAAAAATATTTTGTTCATATTGTCCGTTTGAAACCCATTTTATAATACCAATTTTATAAGAATATTCAGTAGTTGTTGAAGAAATAACTAATACCCCACCTACCAATAATAGTATCACACTAATTCCAAGAATAACATATTGTTTCATTAATTCAAATTTTAATTATTTAAGAATAAAACATTTGGTTTTGGTAAAGTGTTATTAGTAATTAGAGATGGGAGGATTTTGTGGCAAAAATTGGTGTAAAAATTGGCATTGGAGTACTAATTATAGTAATTGGTACCATAGTAACGGGTTATGCAACATATGAGATGAATATGAATGGAGAAACTGCAACTTTAGCTGCAGTAAACGTTAAGGAAATTCGCCAAGTTAGTCATTCTTTAGGTTCAACAGATGCACCAATAAAAATAATTGAATTTGGGGATTATCAATGTCCATTTTGTGGAGAATGGTTACAAGAAACAAGTCCTACATTGAAAGAAAAATTCATCAATACAGGTAAAGTTGAATTAATCTTTGTAGATTATCCATTTTTGGGTCCAGATTCGTATCCTACTGCACATGCTAGTTTTTGCGCAGAAGAACAAGACAAGTATTGGCAATTTCATGAAACAGTCTACATAAGTCAAGGAAATACCAATGATGGATGGGCAAATGCAGAAAATATTCGATCAATAGTACAAAATTTGGACATTGATATCAATCAGTTTGACCAATGCATGTCATCCAATGGTTACAATCAAAAAATTGATGCAAACTTATTGATTGGAGAGAATCATAATGTGAATCAAACACCAACATTCTTAGTGTTAAATAAAGACGGAGAATATCAAAAAATTGAAGGAAAACAACCCATAGTAGTTT
The DNA here is from genome assembly GCA_028439805.1 of Candidatus Nitrosopumilus sp. Taxonomy (GTDB): domain Archaea; phylum Thermoproteota; class Nitrososphaeria; order Nitrososphaerales; family Nitrosopumilaceae; genus Nitrosopumilus. The sequence continues at coordinate 10,303 of JAMHKW010000019.1, forward strand.
TTGAAGAAATTATAAACGAACTAAGTTAATCTATCTTACAATCAAAACAGGACATCTTACTAGTTTAAGATAATTTATCCAAATTTATATTATTAATGATTCTCAGAATTAGTTTTTAGTATTAATGATTAATTTTTTGAATATAATGAAAATGGTTCTTCCAAAAGAATATAGTTACGGCTTGATAATACTGTATTCATCTGTTCGTCATTTAATTTTGTAGCATTATAACAACACAAAAGAACTGACTCATCTATCACTTTTTTATCCATATTATTTCCCAGTTTTTGATGTTCTTCATAAAAACCAGATTCTGCAAACCATGATGTATCCTCACAAGCTATTCTTGTACAATCACGTTGATATGATTTATCAAGCACTGAAAGTAAAAAGTCACTAACAGTATTTGGAATCAAAACCTGTTCTTGAACTAGTTTATCATATGTAATTTCTTTATCACAATGAAATTTTGACAATTTATGTGTGAAACATGCAGTAGTTGTATTATGTAAAAATTCTGGATTAAAAAATTCTTTAACAATTTGATCTCTTCTATTTTCATTATTAAATATTAGAATACAGTGTTCATTGTTTCTCATGTTATGAATAAAATCTAAAATTTCTTTATCAGTGTCACAAATACGAGTAAACCCAAGTGATGTTAACATTGATGAAACATTATTCATTATATCCATACAACAAGATCAAGTATTTGAAATTAATGACAATAAAATGGGCCCACGGGGATTCACCTACCATTTTGGGGATAGAAATGGACGCAGATAGGTATGAAAAATTAGATCAGTTTTCTAAGTACAGATAATGCCACACCATGTCGTTCAGGTGTAATCCATAATCTCTTGTATACAGTAAAGTCCGTTTCAAGTACAATTGCTTTTTTCTTTGTAGGTCTTGTTGCATCAAAATGAAACCAATCTCTAAAATTATTAGAACCAGATATTCTCAGTCTACCTGAAAATAATCCCATCTTTTTCTCAGAGATTTTTCTAACATGTGATAATTTTACATCTTTTTTACCCCAAGGTAAACACCAAGACTTGAATCGTATTTTGTCTTCAAAAATTTGTATATGTTTATCATCATATAGACAAGTTTTTGACATATTTTGTTACAAATTTTTCCAAATTAAAACGAATTCGTAAAAAGATTAAGTCACTAAATTGGAGATGAAAATGGACGCAGATAGGTATGTATGATTAAGATATTATTTGAATTCGTCTTGGATTTAGTTTCAGAGAATTAATTTACTAATTTCTAGTCACTGGACATATTTTTTAAAAATTATTCATCAATAGTATTATGAGTGATTGTCATCACCTCATCATTAAATTTTTGATTAGGAATGAAGATTTTAGAACCATCTTCTGTGACAGCGACAGTTTTAGATAACTTCAAAATTATTCTAATTATCTAAGTGATCTTTGATTGAAGGTTTTTCTTTCCGTATGGTTTCTCCAACTAGGTTTTGCCTACAAACCTTGTAACGGCAAATGTGGATTAAAATTCTAGAATATAAACTAGATGAATAATTTGCACTATTGCTAATTCATTTTCATTCATTTTACAGAATCAATATCTCAATACATCGTTTTCATTCTTTTTCTTTTTCTTGAATCTTTTTCATTATATGATGATTCTAGAGTATAATCATAATTGGGATATAGATTATTAAATCTTTGATTCACCGAATCTTCAGTGTTTTCTGATTCATTATCTGTCATAGGATTCATCTCTTTATTTTTTTGGCTTTATTGAATTAGGATTTTTTGAAATGTAATGATACAAACACAATTGGTATGTGTTACACTGGCATTTCATATTCTAGTCCTCAAAATTATAATCAGATTCTGAATCGATGTCTTCATCGTCAAAACTGTCGTAATCATCTTGAACTTTATTATTGTAGCTCATAGCAAATGTGGATTAAAATTCTAAAATATAAACATGATGGACGATTGATTCAAAATTCCAATAAAAGGCAATTCATAATTTTAAAGAAAAAAGAGGACTGTCAATCCTCAAATTATAAATAACTATTTCTTTTTTGAAGCTTTTTTAGTTGTTGTTTTAGCTGCTGCTTTTTTCTTTGCGGCCATAGATTGGTCATTAGAATACTAGGATTTCTACAGCTGCAATTAAAAAAAGTACACAAAATAAGTACTATTGCGAATACAATTTCAAACTCCAAATTAGGTATAATCTTGAACCATTTTGGGGTTAAAATGGGATGCAGATAGGCATAAAGATTAAAAAAAGAAGTATCTACCCTATGTTTAATGGGATAGAGGCACTACCAAAGGATTCAGTAATTCTGAAGTGGTAATCTTTTTCAGAATCATATTCAAATGTGGTTCCGCCACCTCCAATGTTTGGTCCAAAGAACATGTTGAATATTTTAGATTCACCAGGTTTTAGAACCACTTGTCCATTTGTAAAGTCCATTCCAGAATATTTGTATGACTTGTTGCCAGCTGTTACATCATAGTTGCATATTGCAGGTCCTGTACAGAATAAAGATTCATTTTGACTTGAACCAGTATTCTCAACTAATATTCTAAGATGCAATAGTGCTTGACCTGAAGAAGTAATCTCAAATCCGTTTCCTTCAGTATTAAATCCAGGCCAATAGAAATTAACTGGTCCAACTTCAAATACTTGAGAAACTGCTTTGTAATTATATGCAATAATTTGGTGTTTTGCATCTCTTTGACAGTTAAGTCTATCATATGCTTTTGTGATTTCAGAGCATTGATCTAATTCTGCTTCTAGTAATCCCAAGGTAGAATCATTTGTTTGTGATTCTGCAGAGACTACTTGTTCTGGTTCATTATTTTGAACAACTGAGATTAATCCACTCATCATTAAATGTTGAATACCATTTACAAATTCACTATCAGAAATTATTCCATCAGCCCACCAACCTGCATTGTTCTTAACCCAAGCTGGAACCCCATCGGATGTTTCAGAAGAAACACTTGTTGGAGGTACTATAATGACTCCATCTTTAACTAAAAATTCTATTCCTGTTAGAAATTCAGTCTCTGAAATAGTACCCTCAGCCCACCAACCTGCATTGTTCTTAACCCAAGAAGGTACTTCTGCATAAGCAAAAGATGCTGTTGATGTAACCAGTAGAATTGTTACGATTGCGGTAATTGCGGTTTTCATTAATGCAATTTTACGCTCATTGCATATAAGCTAGTGCTAAATAATAATCTAGTGCCAAAAATAGCAAATAGAAAAATTGGGAAAAGTCTAGTGGTAAACAAATTGCAATTAACCCTTCCTTATATGCAAAATAAAACAAATTTCAAGAGTGAATAAAAATCAAGAGACTTTTAATACCAAAGAACAAAAAATATCAGAAAAACAAATCAAAGATTATGTAACTGAACGATTTGAAGATGTAAAAGATTTAAACAAAATAAAAAACCTAGTTTCATTTCAAGCCATGAATAAATACATGATCATGTCACATGATCAGAACGAATTAAAAATTTTAGGCAATATTGTTGCAAGTAACAAAAAAGTTCAATTTTCAGAAATTTTAATAGAGTATGAAAAACATTTGAAAAAATCATTTGAAAAGAAACCAACAACAAAGACACATAGTAATGTTATAATGCATGTTTTTGGTTATTTTTCTAAAGATTTCACACAATTAGAAAAAGAACAATTCTTTGAATTACTAAAACAGTTTCAAGAAGAAAAGATCACCATAGGGGATATTCTTGCTAAAATAAATCCAATGATTTTTAGATTCAATAACACATATCTTGCTAGTCAAACCTATTTCCTGCTTTATTCAGATCCTCAACAAGATAACATATTTGAAATACTAGCAGCAAAATGAAATTAAATTGGCTTTCCTTTGTATTGATAGTCAATTACCTTGTGAAATAGATTATGAGATGCCACAACAGTTAATGATGCAACAAATATCCCAATAAAATTTCTAATCATCATGTATTCATTTGGTTGAGCTGCAATTATTGATGTTTGAAAAACTACATAATAATTATCAAATAACCAGAATGCCAAGGTAACCCAAGACAATACACCAGCTATAAGATATCCTAGACGAGTTTTATTATGAATGAAAATAATTGCAGAAAAGATAGACATATACCAAAAAAATGATCCAATTATCCACAAAGGCTGATAAACATCTGCTCTATCATCTAGCCAGTAGTAAGAAGTTCCAATTATCGCTAGTGCAAAAAGAGAAACTTGAATAAGTTTTTGGTTAATTTTGAAACCTGTTTTCTCATCTTTCGTTATAAATAGAGGTTTTTTCACAGCATATTTTTGATTCAGATTATTTAACTCGTGATAACTAATGGAACTAGTAGTAAATATGAAACATATTTTTGAAAATAGCCATAAAAAATTTCTAAAAAGAGCCTAAATTAGCACTATAAATTCAAATTGGCACCAGTTAAATAGTATTTTTAAAAAAAATAATAATGGTATACATTAGAGCCAAGAAAGTAAAGTCTGATCAATATCTCTACCTAGTCAAAAGTGTCTGGGATTCAAAGAAAAGTACATCCAAACAAGAGATTGTAAAGTACCTCGGTAAAGCATCAGAAGTTGTAAAAGACGATATTCCAGTAGAACATAGAGACAACCCCAAAGTGTTGTCAGTATTAGCATCATTCAATCCAAAAGACATTAGAAAAAGAGAAGAATCTACAAGTAAATCAAAAGAGTATCTCTACAAGAAATTAACAGAAGGTAACATAGAGGGGTGTGTAAAAATATATCAAGATTATACAAAAATTTTCAATCCAGCAGATTTTTTCGATAAAATTTTAAAACCAGTAATGTATGACATTGGAGAAGACTGGACAACTAGTAAAATAAGTATAGCAACAGAACATGTTGCAAGTAATGTTGCACAAACATTAGTTAAAATAATTATGGATGGTGTATCAGGATCAGCAAACAAGAAAAAAATTCTAATCTGTGTTCCAGTTGGAGAAGAGCATCATTTAGGATGTGACGTGTTGGAAACATATCTTTCAATAAAAGGATTCAAAGTATACAATATGGGAACATCAATGCCAACAGAATCAATCATTAATTTTATTGAAAGCAACAAACCAGACATTGTATTTATCTCAATTACATTACCAGATAATATTTCAGCAGGTAAAAGATTAGTAACAAAAATTAGCGACGAATGTAAGATTCCGATTTTCATTGGCGGATACGCCATGCAAACTGAAAAAATACCAAAGTTTGATGGAAGGGTAATATCAGAATTAAATCTAGAAGAATTACCAAAAATCATCAGAAGTGTATAATTAAAAATATCAAGATTTTAAAAAAGATTCAATTTTTGGATGGCATAAGATAGAACTATGTGCAGCTGAATCAGTTCCAATACCATAACTAACAGTTGAATCACCAACAAAAAATAATCCATCAATTGCAGGAATTTGATGAGGCATTTTTGATTTCCAAACTTTTCCAGGTTCCTTCACTACAGATTCGACTAATTTCCATGCCATAGGGCGTTCCCAAATTAATTCAGGCTCAAATTTGGGATAAATTGACGAGATCTCACGCCTCATTTTATCAACAATACTTTTGATAGCAATTGGATCATCAGTGACCTCAGGATTCACAGGAGTTCCCGCAATAATCAAGTGCTCACCAGGAGGGGAAACAGATGGTGAGATATTAGAAATAAAGAATATGCCTTTGGTGACGTATTCTTTGCCAACTGGGAATACAACTTGTCGTGAATCAATTTTTGATTTCAGTGCAAAATGAACCTCAACAACAGAAGTAGTCTTGTTCAATTTGTTGATTTTTTGAATAAATTTATCATCAATAATATTTTTTTCAAACAATTGATTTAATGCATGGTATGCAGGATATGAAATAACAACGCAATGTGTAGGGATTAATTGTTCAGATCCTACCGCATCTTTAACGATTATACCAGTTACCTTTGAATTTTCAATAATAACTTTTTTCACAGATTGTCGTGTATCAACTCCTCCATTTTTTGATAAAATATAATCAGATAAAACATGAGAAATAGAATCATACCCACCATTATCAGGATATGCAAATTCACTAGTTCCTCCTTTGAACGGATTTGCTTTAATCATAGTACGAGCAAATTCACCTAGCGATATATGATCTGCAGTATCTGCAAATGCCAACATGCAAACAGATTCAAAAAAAGCATTTGTATCAGAATCTAAATTATTAGTAATATCAGTTAGCGGAGTATCATCCCAGAATTCAGTCTTTTCTATAGAAGTGAATGCTAAAGGAAGTAGAATCCTTAAAAGTTTCACCCTACTTTTAAAAGGCAATAATGAAAGTTTGAGTAAATCCAAAATACCTTTAGGATAACTATGAAATCCATCAGTAGAATAAAATGCAATGTCATCTACTTTTGCAAGTTTCAAATGAGACTCAATCTTTAAATTTTTTAGAACAGTAAAAATTGCAGATTTTTTGTAAAATGGCATTATGTGAAAGCCATTATCAAGTATATGATTTCTAAATTTCATAGACGCAGTCCGCCCTCCCAATTTTGATGACTTTTCTAAAACTCGAACTTTATGGCCTTGAGATGTTAGCAATGCAGCAGTGGTAAGCCCCCCCACACCT